>USCK01000078.1 GCA_900553205.1 uncultured bacterium
GTTGTTTCAACAGATACAGTAAACACTAATATTGCAACAACTAAAACATTGCAAGTCAGCAAAACAAAACTAAATTATGCAGGAAACGACAACGAAACAGCAGCTGTAATTTCTCAAGAAATTGGTGCTATCGTAAACGCAGCTGCATCTAAAAAATCTTTTATCAGTTCTGTTTCTAATTCCGTATTAAGCAACATTTCTGATGAAAAACTTCAAAATCTTGCAACATTAACTCAACAAATATCACTTAGTAATATGTCAGAAAAAGACCAAATGGACGCAGACATTACTGGTGTTGATTTGATGATAAAAGCCGGCTACAACCCATTAGCAATGATTGTTATTTTAGGAAAAATGGAAGGTTCCTTGAGAGATGCTTTGCAAATGCAACCGGCTAACCTAAAAAGAACGATGAATATATATGATTACTTATCATATAATTATCCTGCAAAAGTAAAAGCCGGATATGCTTGCAACGAATACAGAAATTTTGTTGCATATATCCAACCTACAATAACAAAGAGAAATTCTAACAAGAAAGAATTAGCAAAATTCCAAAAAACTCAAGCAAAAGCTAAAAAAGATAGAGAAAGACAACTATTGAGATACAAAGTTACAGGTGGAACTAACGGTTGGGATGTAACTAAATCTTTACTAGAAGGTTCAAAATCATAGTAATTTATTGAAAATTTTGAATATTTTTGATTTAATAGAACTCTAAGGTTGTCCTTGGGGTTCTATTTAGTTTAGGGCGATTGGCACTCTGCCGACGAGGAAGATTAAGTATCTTCCGAGGAGAGGTAAGGTAGCGCAGGCTACCAACAATAAAATTGAATAATGATAAGGGCGATTGGCACAGTTGGTAGCGCATCTGAACGACATTCAGAGGGTCACTGGTTCGAGTCCAGTATCGCCCACCATTTTTATAAAAACGAGGCTTTAATAAAGCCTCTGATGTACAGTTTACACAGTATAATAAGTTAACGATTAAAGTAAAATTATTTTACATTTGTTTTTTTTATTCCCCAAAGGAAGTTTTTTGAGAAGTTTTAAATATCTATCACATTGTGCGACTTTATCATAGCCTAACAAAGTCCCCAAAATAAAATCTTGTTCAGGAGAGAGTTCATGCAATTTTTTATGAATAAAAGTCTTTACAACCTCAATACATTGTTTTGCTCCAAAAAACACATTAATTTTCTCTTTATTTACATCTTGAATCGCATAATCAATTTTTTCTCTTGTTAGTCTGTGTTCAATAGGTTTGCGATAAACACTTTTTTCGGTTGTAAGTATTAACTTTCTGACACCTTTTTTGTATTCATACACATGATTATTAAATACTTTTAAATCATTTGCCTGTTGTTTTATAACCGATAACGGCACAAGATTCATTTTTGATGACATAAAACCAGCTCTCCTAAATGTTTGTTTAACCTAACAAATTAATCTTAACATAATTTGTTAGGCGTGTCAAACATTTTGTTGAACAAAAATCTTATTGTGTTATGATGATAACACAAGGGTAGATTATTTTATGTTAAAAAGATTTATTTTACTTATTATATTTATATTCTCAATAACTCCTGCAATCGCCTCTGATAGTGATTGGTGGGGTAAATATGGTGACGATTTTTTAGTCACAAATGTAGAAAAGTTATACAGGCAAAATCCTGACCTTAAAATTGCATCTATCAAAACCAAAGAAATGCAAGAGGTCGTAAAAATGTCTGTAGCAAATGAACTTTCGCAGATTAATTTCAACCCTAGTATTGGTAGAGAATTACGTTCAAGTGACGTGTATTTTGGAAATCTTATAATCCCAAACTATTCTCAAACAAGATACCTACTACCATTAGCAATGACATACGAAGCTGATATTTGGGGTAAAAACCATTTGCAAACAAAGAGTTTCAGAAAATTATCAGATATAACTTTGCAAGACGAAAAAATAGAAAGAATTTATATCTCAAGTAATTTTGTTGCCAGTTATTTTAATTTAGTAAAAATTGATAGTCTTATAAAGAATCAACAAAAATTAGCAGATTTGCAAAAACAAATTACTCAAATGCAAGAAACAAAATACCAAAAAGGATTATGTGGTCGTCCTGAAGTTATTATTGAAGAAGAAACGCTCACAACCTTTAATGAAGAATTGAACAACCTAAAATCAGAACAAGAGGTCTTAAAAAATCAATTAATAGCAATGCTTGGAGAAAAAGAAGTCACTAATATTGATAGAAGTTCTCTTGATAGCATAAAAATATTTGATGTACCCGAAGAAATAAATTCTACTGCAATAACAAAACGTCCTGATTTTATAAAATCAGAACTCTATGTCAAAAAAACAGGTCTTGATGTCAGAGTTGCAAGACGTGAATTGTTACCGTCTTTTACTCTATACGGAAATATTGGTTTTAACGCATACCATTTAGACCGATTGTTTACAAACCGTTCTTTCCTTTCAGGAGTTGGGGTTTTACCTTCTTGGGATGTGTTTACGGGTGGTAGAAAAATGGCTAATTTACGCTACAAAAAACTGGAATGTAAAAAAGCTATGGAAATGTATAATAAAACCGTTCTTACCTCGTTACAGGAATTAAACGACTCTTTGTGCAGAGTTAAAAATACCAAAAAGAACTATAACGAAAGTCTGCAAAGATGTAACCTTGAAACAGAAAAATATACACTTGTAACAACAAAATTGGGTATAGGTGCAACTTCTAACCTTGATAAATATAAAGAAGAACGCAGTTTGTATGTTAGACAAAATGAAGTAATTGCACAAAAAGCGAATTACCTTATTATGACTGTAGAATTATACAAAGCATTGGGTGGCGAAGATTTCACTTCTCTACTTTAAATCATAGAGTTGAAACTGCGCACTTAAATATACAGAATAAATTTATTTCTTCTGCAAACAAGCTTGTTGATTGTTATTTTCAACTTTTGCTTGGTTATGATGACCTTTGTCACCGTTTCTATAACCAATACCTGAACGATATCCTGATATTGTGTATAGAATTGGAAGTGAAGGTTCTATCCATTTAAAGCCTGAGATAACCGCAATTGTTGCAATATCATCTGAATGTAAACATATATCTAAAGCTTCTGGTTTACGTTCAGAATACAAACCTTCGTCCTTACCTGTTTTTTTAGAATTTTTACCATCAAATAAAGGATTTATAACTTTTTTAGATATATAATTAGCAATTGTACTACCACCAATAACACCTGTTGCTAAAATACCTGCGACCATACCACCAGCTCTTGCAGCTTTAGATTTAACTTTTGCTGCTTCTAATATACCTAAAGCACCTGCAGCACCAACATTGCATAAGAAAATATTTGCTAAATATTGATAAGCACCTTCCTTGATTTTGTTTGGAAGTTTCTTTTTCCAATTAGGCTTATCTGTAATCATATCACCAGCTATTCCACCAGCTATTCCACCAGCAACCGGCATAGCACCAAGAATAGACAAACGTGCCATATCTTTTACGATATCTTTTGATGTTACATTTTCTGGTTCAGGAACAAATGCGTTCATAAACTTTTTACCGTTTTCTGTTTGACCTATTTCTTTGTTCAAGGTTGCGATTTCTTTTATCTTCAAGACTTTGGTTTTGGCTTTGTCTAGTATTGTTTCTACTGGTTTTGACACCTTGTTTGATGAAAGAAATTCATCAACAAGTTTAGTGTTATTTTGCCTTATTTTATTCAAATTAACTTTTTCAAAAGGACGACCTACAAGTTTTGCCGCAACTCTTGGAGCGGCAAGTGCAGCTGCAGATGTTGCTCCAAGAACAAGTGCAGTATTTATTGCCACATGCTTTTTATGACCTTCCGGAGCTTTTTTGACTTCGTGTGCTGTGTATAATGCTGAACCTCCTATCAAAGTCACTGGAACAGCTTTTGAAAACTTGCCCACCAACAAAGGTTGATCTAAATATTTACCTGTCATTTTTATTGTATTTAACATTGTTCGGTAGTCCTAACACTAACTTCAAAAAATTTTACTTCCTAAACCTTTGCATAAATTCCGGTTCTGACACACAATGCTTGTTGAAATCTGCAAGTCTTTCTAAAATATTCTCATCGATTATATGTTCTATCTTACAAGCAGTTTGAGCAGCTTCTTGTTTTTCAATACCCAATACATCTTTGAAAAAGAATTGTAATACATTGTGCTTATTAATAATTTCTTTTGCCTTTTGAATTCCAGAATCGGTCATAGAAATCATTTCATAACGTCCATAATTTATGTATTCTTTTTGTGCAAGCTTATTTAAGGCTTCTGTAACAGATGCTCTTGAAACATTAAGTTCTTTAGATATCTCTACTGCTTTTACAGAACCATTTGCGTTAATTCTGTTATATACACATTCTAAATAATCTTCCAAACTTGAACTTAATACTTTTTCTAACATACACACCCCAAAAAATGTTAGTCTTGCATAACAATTTTAACATGAGTTATAAAATTTTGCAACCCTTATAATCTCATGTATAATATAAAAACTGATAGAATTTTTAAAAAGGAATTTACGATGAATACAATACCAAAAGCATCAAAAGAAGTATTAGCAAGACTTTTAAAGGGCAATGAAAAATTTGTCAATGGGAAATATGAAGCTAAAAACATTACTATTGAAACGCTAAGACAACTTGCAGAACACCAAAACCCACAT
Source organism: uncultured bacterium (assembly GCA_900553205.1). Lineage (GTDB taxonomy): Bacteria > Cyanobacteriota > Vampirovibrionia > Gastranaerophilales > Gastranaerophilaceae > UMGS1585. The sequence goes on from USCK01000078.1 coordinate 4,692, forward strand.
GCCTGCATTTTGAGCTGTTCTGATTCAAGAGTTGTTCCAGAATTAATTTTTGAAGCTGGTATTGGCGAATTGTTTGTCGTAAGAGTTGCAGGTATTACCGTTGGACCGAATGTAAGAGAGAGTATCGAATACGCTGTAAAAAAACTCCATGTACCTTTATTAATGCTACTAGGACACGACAACTGCGGGGTTATGGATTATGCAAAAACAAGTTATCCTGAAGAACAAGAACATTTTAAATCCATATTAAAATGTGTTTATCCGGCAATAGATATTGATTCTGCATCTTTAGAATCTAATGAAACTTTGGCAAAACATCATACATTGTGGGTTGAAGAATTTTTACTTAACCATTCTGATATCATAAAAGATGCTGTAGCAAAAGGTGAATTGTATATTGCAAAATGTCACCTTTGCCACCAAACCGGCAGAGTATGGCTTATTGATGAAAATTTAGAAGAAGTTAAACTAGATAACATCTAGCTTGCAAAGCTCTTTATACCCACACCAAGCACAGGCTTTATCTGCAATAGATGCAGGAACTTCATAGTTTAGGTTTCTGATATTCTTGTATGTATCAATTACAAGTGCTTCGATATACTTCATATCTTCTTCTGTTAGCTCCAATATAACGGATTTTGTATGGTTTTCTACATAAATAACTCCGACTTGAGAAACCTTAACTCCTGTTTTCTTTTCAAAGGCGTATTTATAACAACATAATTGGTTATAATAATCTTCCCTTTGTCCTCCTTCTCTGTATTGGTTCTTAGAGGTTGGTGAACTTGTTTTGTAGTCATAAAGCGCATATGTTCCGTCAGACAATTTTTCAATTCGGTCTATCTTACCGTTTAACATTTCAGAGCCGAAACTTACACCGTCAAATTTATCTTCGACTGCATATAGCATTGATTTTGGAGTTTCGCAGAAATGAGGATAATAGTTTTCGAACACACCTAAACCACGCTTGATATAAGTTTCTTTATCCGTTTTTGATTTGAAAATTTCTCTATCCATAAGCTTTTTAAACATTTCTACAGCTTCTTCTTTTGTAAGATATTCACCACCCGAGATAACTGCTTCGGCAGATTTTTGGAGAACTTCATGGATTGCAGAACCATAGTTGGCAGCGTCCCAATCGACATCTTCCAAATCTATTCCGAGAACAGATTTGTAGAAGAATTCACGAGGACAAGATTTGTATGAATTTATCAAAGAAGGGCTAAGGACAATACTTTCAGCCCTGTCCTTTAATTCTTGTTCTAATAACATTCTATGATTTGTTGTATCTTTTGAAACTGATTTGTAGAATTCTGTGACATAATCATCTTCTTTGTACTCAAACTCTTGGTTCTCAAAATCAAAATCATTCAACGGTTCTAAATATTTTGTTACGGTTTTGAGTTTTCCGTTGTCGGCTTCTGATGATGATATTACCAAATCATATTTAGCACGAGTGATTCCTACAAATAATTGTTTTATCAACTCTGAATCTTTTTTGATATTTTCGATTTCTTCTACTTCTTCTATATCTTTTGACTCCAAGCCTTCTGTGACAAGTTTGTATTCTGTCGGCATAGAGAAGGCTTCCCAGTTTTGAGAAAGCAGATTTGGAAGATAAACATGTTCAAACTCACGCCCTTTTGATGCATGATAAGTAACTAATTGAACAGCGTTTTGGACAACATTACTTTTTTCGGTTGTTAATTCAATATCGTTATCTTTGCAATAATCCAGCTTCTCAATAAAATCATTTAGTGTCGCAGACAAATCTAAGCCCATCAGGTCTGTAGCTTCATCTATGAGTTTTTTGATACCCAATATATTCTCTAACCTATTTTCGGGACACTTGAAGAAATATTCTAAAATACCTGTTTTGTTTAAAATTTCGATTACTGTATTGCGCAAATTATTTGCTGAGGCAAAGGTTTTCAGCTCTCTAAATGTATTCAAGAAGGTTTTTATCTTTTTCTCATCGTCCCAACCTGAAAGTTTTTCCATATTGGTAACAAAATCATTGTTATCACGGCAAGAACGCTTATGCTCTTTTAATAATTTATTGTAATCTTTTAGCGATATTTCAAACGGTTTTGCCAATAATAATCCAAACAGTTTATCAGAACATAATACTTGGTTATTTAGCGCTTTCATATAGAAATATGCAACATTTGATGATTTTATTGAAAAGATATTCACACCTTCGCTTAATTGTGTCGGGATATTATGTGCCTTTAACATTTCCGAGAACATTCTCAACTCTCTTTTTTTCTTAGAAATAATAGCGATTTGAGAAAGCTTCATTTCAGGATTTTGCTTAACGAGATTAACAATATCTTCTACTATATAATTATATTCTTGAGTAAGTTCTCCGAATTGCCAACGGCGAACTTTTTTCTCTTTGGCGATTATTTCAGGATTTTTGGCTGTTAAGGATTTTGTAATCATATATTTTTTGAATATAGGGTTCGCCTCTAACCTTGTTTTGTCCTGAATTAGTAATTGATAACTCATATCAAGAATTGTTTGTGTTGAACGATTGTTTTCGGTCAAACATATAACCTCTGTGTCAGGATATTTTTTCAAGAAGTTTTCTATGTTCTCGCTGTTTGCACCTTGGAATCCATAAATAATTTGGTCGTCATCACCTACGACAAACACATTTGGATTATCTTTCACACTTAGGAGTGCAAACAGAATTGCATTTTGCAAATCATTCGTATCTTGATACTCATCTACTAAGAAATACTCGTATTTTGAAGATATTTTTGACAGGAATTCTTCATCACTGTTAAATTTATCAATAACAAGATTTATCATATCTGCAAAATCAATATAGTTGTTCTCTATCATCTTGCGAGAATATGTCTCAAATATTCTCCAGATTTCTTCAGCTTTTTGAATATTTTTATTTATTTTGTCCAGTTTTTCATAACGAGTTTTATTTTTTGTTTTGCCATTCGCTTCTCTATCTGCAATTTCGGCTTCTAAGATTTCTTTTGCTCTTATAAATTTAGGATTGATATGCAAGGCTTCAAAATAAGTCTTTTGGTCAATTCTTTTAGATTTAATCTTTTCAACGGCAGAGATAAATGTTGATAGATAATAATATTTCCCACCTCTATCAGCAACAAAGGCTTCAAGGTTTGATTCGTCAACGGTTTCAATCATCAGTTCTCGTTTTACCGTATCAGTGATTAGTTTTATATCAGGTGACAAGCCGAATTCTTCTGGATATTGTTTAAGGATTTCATTACAAAAAGAGTGGTAAGTGTAGATATTTACAGATGCTGCTAAAAAGCCTATTTCTTTAATAATACGGTGTCGCATTTCAGAAGCGGCAGCATCAGAGAAGGTCAAACAGAGTATGGTTTCAGGCTTGATACCTTTTTTTAACATTTCAGAGATTCTGTGTATTACTGTGAAAGTTTTCCCTGTCCCCGGACCTGCAAGCACAAGAATTTTTCCTTCTATAGTATCAATACATTTTTGTTGTGCCTTGTTTGGTGTAATGACTTTTTTCTTTTCTGCAACACTTTCAACCATATAATAAACTCCTTTTTTATAATTTTACTATGGATTCTTGGATTAACAAAATATAATCTGTTATTTTAGTTAAAATCTAAAATCCTGTTATATCAAGGAATTTGATAATATACAAATGTAGATTTGTAACGAAATGTAACGAACTAGTTAAAAAAGTTAAAGTTATATACAAAGTATGCCGTAGTACCAAGTATAGAATTA
>USCK01000079.1 GCA_900553205.1 uncultured bacterium
TTTAAATCACGAATTTTATCAACAAATTTTTCTGATTCAGTATAAACTGCATCATTCAGAGCATTTCTTGATTTGTCGGCAGCTCTTTGTACCAATTCAAACTCTCGTTTCGGCAAAATGTGAGAATATATTTCTAACAATTCTTCCATTTCACCTTTTTGGGTAGATTCCAAGAAATATTTCATCGCACCGAGTGATTTTTTTATCTTTTTGGCTGATGCATCAGAATATTGTGAAGTATTATCTGAAAGAATTTTGGCAGTATCTTTTATTATACCGTTCACTTCTTCCAACATTTTTGCTTTTGCTTCAGATGATTCACTATTTCTATAAGTTTTTAAAGCCTTGTTTAAGCGCTTCATCACATCAACAGAATCTTTGTTTGTCATATCCAAAGTTTTTTGAATATTTGAAACTATTGCATCAATTTCTTTTGCAGCATCTTCACGAGTATTTGTAATAACTTTTTTGCGAGTAGAAATGTTCCTTGAGAAATTTATCTTTGTTGGAGCAACAATATCTTCTGTGATAAAGGTTGTCCATTTTTTAGGCGAGCTCAAAAATCCTTTCAAGTCACCATAAGTTTGCCCAAAGACTATATCACCTAATCCGTTTAATTTTTTGGATAACCAGTTATACCGTTTTTTGACTGCAGTAGGTCTAAATGCATCATAAGCGTTATCCATTGTATGCAGTTTTTCCTCAGCAATATGAGCCCATTCCTGAGCTGTATGAGAAACTCCGTTTATTTCAATCACTTTTGAAGGATTTTGGGCAATATGTTTATTAGCTTGAGAAAAACTTTCTTTCATCAAAGCAAACGAATCATTCGATTTTTTATATGCAATTTTAGTCATTTTAACTGCAGTTTTTTCAAAAAATCCAGTTATACTGTTTGCAACTTTTCGCAACCCTATTTTATTCAGTGTTTTTTCTAGCAAAACATCTTTTAATGGTCCAAGGTTAAATAACAAACCTTTTGCTGCTTCAAGAGTTTGAGATGTTTTTTGCAGAGAATTCAAATATGCCATTTCGGCTTGAGTCATCTGAGGCTTTGCTTTTAATTCCGTAATTTTTCGAGATATATTATTAGCTTTTTTGTTCAAGAAACTTGTAATAGGTTTTGGAAGTTTGCCTTTTGTTGCGAGAATGACAATAGGCGCTAATATTGTAACACCAACACCAACAGCGATTGAAGAATTTCTTAATGCGTGGTTTACATGTTCTCTACTCTTTTCTTTGATTGTTTTGTTAGAAGGAATCTTGTTGTTAGAAGTCTGCACAACAGGATTTGTGTAGCGATTATTCACTACCGTATGAGGAAATTGTGATTCAAAAATATTACCTACTTTGCCTTCCATATATATATTAAAACATCTTATAACATTTTTTTGCCTTATAAACTGTGTATCATAAAGATTTGTAAACTTAGGGCTTTAAGCTAACAAATTGGTTATCAAAAACAGATAAAGATTCATAGTTTTAAAATATGTAAACTATGAACTATTAACTTTCAATTACATAATTGCATTAAAAAAGACTTTCAGAATTTCTGAAAGTCTTTTTTTATAAATGGTCGGGATGACACGATTTGAACGTGCGACCCCCTCGTCCCAAGCGAGGTGCGCTACCAAGCTGCGCCACATCCCGAGGCCTTTGATTATCGTCTTGTAGCGCACCTACGGTGCTTCCTCTCAGAAAATGATACTTAATCATTTTCTTCGGCAGAGTCAATCTGCGCCACAATCCAAAAATATTTAATTGTCATTTTGTAGCGATACCCTGAGCCATCTTCTTAAAATGATACTTAATCATTTTTCTATAGCGTCAAATTAGCCACAATCCGAAAACTACATTATTCCATAAGCTATAAACTAAGCTCTGAAACCATATTAAATTATCAAGTAACTTTATATTATATTAAACATAATCTAAGGTCAAGCAAAATTATATTTAAACTTCATTTTTTGTTTCAGAATGTTCTGTAACTTCCTCTAATTTGTTTGAATACTTGCTTTTATTCATAAAAGATGCCAATGTTGCCTGCAACTTCAGATTCTTTTCATAAGTTTCAGGGAACAATTTTTTATATATAGGATTTGATAAACTCTTATTATTCATACTTCTCCCCTCTACAAGTTTTATAGCACGAAAACTATTCAACATGACTATTTTTTATAAATTTTTTTACATTTCATTTAAATATTAAGCATGTTTATGATTATTATGCCCTATTCCATGCATAGTTTTTAACAACAGAATATGTGCCATAGCTGCAACTAAAGCAACAGCAGCAGCGACTTTGTGAACTACTCGATTGTGCCTAAAGCCTGAAACACCTGCAATTACACCACCACCCATTGCCAAATATCCTGTCAAAGGTACCATTCGATATCTATTTATGGGATTCCTGTTAGGATTCTGAGTTCCTCTAAAAGATATACCTGCTATAATAGGACTAACTCGCATAAAATCACCTTCTATCTTACATACATTATAGCACTTTTATTCAACAACATAATCCTTTATTTCGTCTAGCTTATCCTTCGCATCTTTATTAGCAGGGTTTATCTCCAAGGTCTTGATAAAATCCTTTCTTGCCTTTTCATATTGTTTCAAGACAAAATATGTTAAACCACGATGCAAATATGCAAGTTCATAATACCTGTCCAAACTTATTGCATAAGAATAATCCTCTACAGCTTCCTCATACCTTTCCAACTTACACAATGTAAGCCCTCTGTTATAATACGCATCAGAAGCATATTTATCGACTTTGACAGCCTTGTTGTAATCCTCAATAGCGCCTTTATAATCTTTGTTTTTATCTTTGATAACACCTCTGTTTACATAAGCCTTAGTATATTTTTTATCAGCTTTAATAGCCTTTGTATAATCCTCCATCGCACCTTGAAGGTTACCACAGGTTTCTTTTACCAAGCCTCGACCGACATAAGATTTTGCATCTTTAGGTTTGAGATGTATTGCCTTTGTATAGTTTTCAAGTGAATTATCATAGTTCTTCAAAATATACTGCATTCTTCCGATACTATAATAAATATTATGGTTATTCGGTTCATACTTTTCTGCATTCTCATAATCAGAAAGCGCATCATTATAATTACCAACCATAAAATTTAAGTACCCACGCTGGATATACAACTTGGCATTCTCGGGATTTTTCGCTATTTTTTTATTACATTTTCTGAGTTGTTTTATTATCTGAAAATCAGAATGTTCATACCCCATAGCAGGAGACAAACACAGAAGAAAACCTAAAAATCCGACAACTAATTTCTTTTTCATATACCCTCACTATTATGGCAAATAATATTTTAACCAAGGCAATTCTTTATACTTAGGCAAATATTCAGGATTCAATTTCAGAGCCTTCAAACAATCATATACAGCATCTTTTGTCTGTCCTCCAATGTGCATTCTTGACAAAGCTCTATTATTATAAGCTTCTGCATCATTAGGGTTTAAAGAAATATAAACTGAATAATCTTTAACGGCTTTTTCATAATCTTTGTTTGAATACTCAATCATTGCACGATTAAAATATGCCTGTGCGAATTTATTATCCAATTCTATCGTTTTTGAGAAATCTCTTAACGCACCATTCAAATCATTCAACTGTATTTTTACATGACCTCTGTCATAATAAGCACTCGCAAGTTTTGAATCCAACTTGATAGCCTTGTCAAAATCATCTATAGCGCCTTTATAATCTTCTAAATAAGCCTTTGCATGCGCTCTTTCGCAATAACCGTCAACAATAGAATCGTCCAGTTTTATGGCTTTGTTGAAATCCTCTAAAGCTCCTCTGAAATCTTTAAGGTTTAATTTTGCAATACCACGATTACAATAAGAATCATATATATCATCATCTAGCGAAATTGCCTTGTCAAAATCTGCTATTGCCCCCCTGAAATCACCGATAGATGTCTTTGCAGTACCACGATTACAATATGCTGTAACAGAATCAGGTTCAAGTTCTATTGTTTTGGTAAAATCAGCAATAGCGCCCTTATAATCCTTTATAGCAAACTTTGCGTTTCCTCGCATAAAATAAGTTTCGCTGACATTTGGATATTTTTTTAAGACAACAGAATAATCTTGAACAGCCTCTTTATACATACCCAAGCTATATTCTGCCTCTGCTCGTTTTTGGTATGAAGAAAAATTATTAGGATTTCTATCAATAACAGCTGTACATTTTTCTACTTGCTTTTGACATTTTTCAATATCAACAGTTTCTGAAAACGCTGTTTGAGAACTGCATACAAACAGTAACAGAAACAGTCCTAGGGCTATTTTTTCTACAGATTTCATATAAAACACACTCTCCCGGATATTCTTATATTCTTTCATACGATCCCATAAATTTGTAATAAGTTGTATGAGTTTGCAACGCTTCCAAAGCATCTTGGATATTTTTATCATCAACATGCCCTTGTATATCCATAAACAAAATATACTCATTAATATCCATTTTGTCAGGAGTTGCGTGTACATAAGAAATATTTATATTACGGTTTGCAAGCTCTTGAACTATTCCAAACAAAGCCCCAGGCTTATCTTCTACCCTGATTGCGATTGAAGATGTACTGTGTTCCGAAGGTTTTGTTTTAAGTTTACCTATCATGATAAACTTAGTTTGGTTATTCTTATCATTATTTATATTAGGATTCAAAATATTCAAGTTATAAATTTCTGCAGTTTTTTCAGTACCTATAATTGCATAAGTCAAATTATAAGAATTTAACAGTCTTGCAGATTCTTCTATGCTTGAGGTATTTATAACATTCAAATGCAAAGGTAATTCGTTTTGAATATAATCACTACATTTTGCTATCGCAGGCGAAGGCGCTATCAAACCTGATATATTATAGATTTCGCTATTTTTTGACAACAAGCAATTATTTGACGGCAATATTGTTTCTGCAAGAATATGAAGTTCGCTGCCTGAGGTTATCAAATTGTCAGTAGTTTGTCTTACTATACCTTCTTTTGCATTTTCTACAGGAATAACACCGACAGCTTCTTCATCAGTATCAACATACTTAATTATTTCATCAATAGTTCTGAAAGGCATTTGATACCCTTTCAAATCATATTTAGCACAAAAGAAATCCTTTGCCATTTCTGTAAAAGAACCACTTGTTCCTAAATATACAACTGTTTTAACATTTTCTGAATTAAGTAGTTTATCCATAAATAAATTCCTATAAAATATTACAAAGGTACATAACCCGAATAAATCAAACTTGACCAACCGTCAAAATAACTGATTTGAGTTGCACTACCTGTTTTAATAAGGATTCTTGACTGCCTTTCAGGTGGCACGCCCAAAGTTGTTGCTACAACAGACTGAATAACATTTGCACCTGTTACAACGATAACTCTGTTCCCAAGATTTTTATCAACGATTTTGTGAACTGTTACATCTACTCTTTTGTTGAAATCAACAATAGACTCACCGTTTTCCGGTGTTGTTGCAATAATACTTGGAATACCATCTTCATAATGAAGATTGTATTTTTCAGCAATACTATCAAAAGTCAAACCATTCCAATCTCCCCAGTTACGAGAGTTTAATTCTTCAATAACTTCAAAGTCTTGTTTAAAAACTTTTGAAATCATTTGAGCAGACTGAATACAACGAGTTGCAGGACTTGAATAAATCTTGTCACTACGAACTCCACGTCTTTTGATATACTCACAAATATTTTTTATTTCCTCTTGCCCTTTTTCTTCCAAAGGTGGGTAGTTTTCTTGACTGCATAATCTGTAATCATCTGAATAAATTGTTGCACCATGTGCTATATATGTTATTTTACATTTTCTTTTAAGCATAATTTTAACCTCTGTATTTATGCCTATTATAACATACATATTCACGAAGTAAAACACATACCACTAAAAGGTAGTATTTATCAGTATTTCAGCCTTCTATGCCAGATATCCGTTTTGTTGATATTGAGGGAAATTATAACCAGCATTGGCTTTAGCTGTTGTTTGATTAGAGATTTGCTCCCAAGGCTTTGTTTTATACAACTGTTGAGCAAAAATATCGCCACCACTATATTTACCCGCTACGAAGGAATTGTTTAATTGTGCGTAATTACCGTAATTACCATAAGTTTGTCCTGTTTGATTATTAAATAACTGTTGAGCAAATATATCGTTACTGTATTTGCTGTTATATGGGAACTGTTGATAAGGATTGTTATTAACCATTGCTGCGAAATTTTGTGCTTGAGCAACACCACTAGGATTAATCAAAGACGCATTTGACGGTTGAATTAATCTACCTGTTTGTTGTGGGTTTGCTTGTTGAGTTTGTTGCAAATATTGTTGATATGCTTGAAGTGCTTCAGGTCTGAATGTAGCACCACCAAAAGTTCCTAATGAACCAATTTCGTTTACCATAATAAATCACCTTTAATAAATATAACCTAACCTATATTTATATAAAGTTTTTATTTCTCTCCAAATTGCCTTATTTCAACATATTCATTACAAATTGTTTACATTTATCAATTTCTTTGAACCAGTCTTGACGTTCAACCTGTTTAATTATTTGCACCGAAGAATACCATTCAGTAGTTTGAGTATTATCAAACCAACGCCAATCAGTGCAATAAGGTAATAATAAAAGTGATTTTATCCCTAATGCTCCGGCAAGATGAATACAAGCAGAGTCAACGCTTATCATTAAATCCAAATTTTTCATAGCAGAAGCAGTATCATCAAAAGAGTTAAATTCTTCTGATAAATCAATAATTTGTGGATATTTTTTGCAAGCATCAAAAATATCGTCTTTCTGAAACGAATAAAACTCAACATTATCAAGCTCTAATAAGGTTTTGAAATAATCAATATTTATTGTTCGGTTAATCGCAGTACGAATACTTAAATCTCCAGCTCTCCAACATAAACCAACTTTTAATTTATCTGTTTTAAAATATTTATCTTTAAAATACTGAACTTTTTCTTCATCAACCTTCAAATAACCGTCCGACATTGGAATATCTGTATAAGACATATTCAAATAATATGGCAAACCAACCATTAAAAGAGAGGTATCGTATTCCAAATCTGCCAAACCAGAATCATAGAATTTTATATCAGGAAAACTTCTTTGAAGAATTTTGGTAAGAGGTTTTCTCACATAAGCAATAACATTTTTGCACTTTTCTTTTAAATAAGGTAAATATCTTGAGAACTGTAGCCCATCACCTAATCCCATATCTGAATAAACTAATACGGTTGAATCTTTATTACATTCTGAATAAAAGTTTTTAAGTGTTTCTACAGTTTTTGATTTTTCTCTTTGGTTAAACCAATCAAATCCTTGTTCAAAATTCCTTTGTTGAAGATAAAAACACCCGATAGAGGCTTTTACATCTGTATCTTCAGGAAAATATTCATAAGCCTTTTTATAATTTTGTTCAGCTTCATCAAACTTGCCTACTTTTTGCAAACTTACTGCCAAATGATAATAACCGATAGGATAATTCAGCTCTATTGCTTGCCTGTAACATTCTTGGGCATATTCCTCATTATTATACAACAATTCCTGCAACAAACCTGCATGAATCCAGTTTTGAGGGTTATTAGGATACTTAGACATTATATCTGCACAAATTTCTTCTGCCTTTTTATAATTGCCGATATCCATATAATTTTGGCATAATCTGACCTTCGCTGTCTGACTTTCAGGGTGTGCGATAATATATTTTTGACAGTATGCTCCAGCAAAATTATACATCTTCAAAAATCTGAAACACTCAATAATTTTTTGGTATAAATGTTCGCCCTCTTTATCATATTTGAACATTTCTTCGCACAAAATTATAGTATCGTCATATTTTTTCAGTTGATATTTTGTAAAAATCAAAGCTGCGATTGTTGAAGGTGATTTTTTCAAATTGTACGCTTTTTCAAGGATTTTTTCAGCCTTGTTAAACAAACCTTTTTTGACATTAAAAAGTCCCCAAAAAGATAACACAGTATCGTCATTTGGGTATTCTCTTAATAATTCTGAATATATTTTTTCAGCAGAATCAAAATCTTTATTTTTTACATATTGAATAGCTTTATTTAACTTTTTGATGTTTAGCATTATATTCTTTTACTCTTTCAACTACAAGGTTTGCTACCTCATTCCAATCATCATTATTTTTTTGTTTTGCAATCTCAACAGAACTATACCACTCAGTTTTCTTATCATTATTAAACCAATACCACGCAGAATCAAATGGAATTAATGCTATCGCTTGCTTATTCATAGCTCCTGCCAAATGCAAAACTTCTGAATCAATAGAAATTATCATATCCATAGAAGCTATATATTTAGCACATTCCTCTATATTATGAATTTCTT
>USCK01000080.1 GCA_900553205.1 uncultured bacterium
AAAAAGCCGCTTATAGAGCGGCTTATTTCTGCGAGAGGAATCAAAGCAGGAAAAGCGACAGAGGACTTTTTAAATCCTTTGGCTATTCAATTAACTCACCCGAATGCGTTTGTTGATATGCCCAAAGCTGTGGAAAGAATTTCTCAAGCAATAGATAATTCAGAGAATATTCTTATATATGGTGATTTTGATGCAGATGGTTTAACTTCAACTTCTGTTTTGTATAAGACTTTGACTCATCTGGGTGCAAAGGTTTCTTATTTTATTCCGACAAGAGAAGGTGACGGACATGGACTTAATTCTAATGCTCTTGTCAAGCTTATGGTGTCAAAGAAGCCTAAACTGATAATAACAGTGGATTGTGGTATCAGCAATATTGAAGAAGTTAAGTTTATCAATAGTTTTAAAATAGATGTTATTTTGACAGACCACCACGAGGCTGGTGAAGAATTGCCTGATGCTTTGGCTATAATTAACCCGAAAGCTCCTAATGCCTTAGATGAAAAGTTATCTGCTCTTGAAATTGATTATTTAACATCTCTTGCAGGTGTAGGGGTTGCTTTCAAGGTTGCACAAGCAGTATTGGAGAAATATGACAAACTTGCATATTTATACGAGATTCTTCCTTTTGTTGCAGTGGGGACAATCGCAGATATAGTACCTTTGATAGGTGAAAACAGATATTATGTTTTAAAAGGACTTGACTTAATTGCAAAAGGCAAACATTACGGCTTAAAAAGACTTTTGGATAACGCAGGGTATTCAAATATAGATGAAGGTATAACCTCTGAACAAGTGGCTTTTGGTATTGCTCCGAGAATTAATGCTTCAGGTCGTTTAGATGCTGTTGATGATGCTCTTAAAGTCTTGATAAGTGAAAATAAACAAGAAATAGAATTGGCAGTAATTGCATTAGAAAACTACAATAAAATAAGACAAGAGCTTTGTCATTCAACATTTTTAGAAGCAGATGAAATGGCAAAAAATATTAAAGATAATGCAATAGTTTTGTTTAAGCCTGATTGGCATATAGGAATTATCGGTATTGTTGCGTCTAAATTGGTTGAGAAATACCATAAACCAACATTTTTGATGATGTATTCAGAGGAAACTAAACAAATCCGTTGTTCTGCGCGTGGAGTAGAGGGTGTTTCTGCAATTAATCTGCATGATGTGATATCAAATATCTCAGAAAATTTAGACGGATTTGGTGGGCATATGCTTGCTGCAGGGTTATCTTTCAGTACCGATAAAATTTCTTTTGAAGAAGTAAAAAAAAGTTTGATAGAAACAATAAACGAAGCCCTTGCAGGTGAAAAAATAGTTCCTGTCTTGAATATAGATTTAGAGGTTGAGCCTGATGATATTTCTATTTCTATGATAGAAGAATTGAAACAGTTAGAGCCTTTTGGTGCATCAAATCCACAACCTTTGTTTGTTATCAATAACTTTATTCTAAAAGAAAAGAAATTAATGGGCTCAAACAAAGAGCATTTGCGTTTGAGTGTAGAAAAAGATAATCAAAAATTTAATGCAATATGGTGGTCAAAGGGTGATGTTCCGATAAATAACGGTGATAGCTTGGATATTGCTTTTTATCCTCAACTAAATACTTTTAACGGCAATACCTCGGTTCAGTTAATTGTTAAGGATATTCATTCTGAAGGACTAGAGCAAGATGAACAAGATTTAGGTATAAAAATTTATGATCATAGGCAAAAAACAGGTATTTTTAAACAAGTAAACGATTATCTAAAGACTACTAAATTAAAGACAATAGTTTTTGCAGAGGATAAAGCTGTTATAGATAGTCTGAAAATGTATCCTGAAATCTCGTCAAGAATAAGAAATCGTAATAAACTTGAAAAATGTGATGCTTTGATGTTTTTTGATTATCCTGCAAATAGTGAATTGTTAGAAAAGGTTTTGGTAAAAACAATGCCTGCAATAGTTCATTATATGAATTATTCAACAAAACATTCAATAGAAGAATTATTCAAAACAATATCAGGTATGGCAAAATTTGTATGCAATAATAAACAGGGCGAATTCAGTTTTGCTGACAGTTCAACTTTTCTTGGTGTAACAAAGGATTTGATAGAGCTTTCTTTGTTGGTGTTGAAGGAAGCAGGAGTTCTTGAAATCCTTGAGAGACAGGAATCGTGCTATAAAATTTGTAATTTTAATCATGCGTCAGAGGTTATTTTCAAAGAGCAACCGACATATCCTGAACTTATGGCTGAATATAGCGCTATAGAAGGATTTAAAGAGTCTTTAAAGACTGCAGATTTAGATTCTATAAGCACTTGCATGGGCTAAAAGGGTTGAAAATACGCTAAAAAGTTGAAATTTAGCTATTGCAATATTTCTTGTATTCAATATAATATGGAATGTACACATAGGAAAGGAGTTTTATCTATTATGAACAAAGAAGAATTAGTACAAGAAATTTCAAAAAAAGCTAAAGTTACACAAAAAGAAGCAGGCGAAGTTTTAAATGCTTTAGTTGATACAATTCAAAAAACAGTTTCTAAAGGTAAAAAAGTTACTTTAGTTGGTTTTGGTACATTTGAATCTCGTAAGAGAGCTGCTAGAAATGGTAGAAACCCTCAAACTGGTAAAGAAATTTCTATCCCAGCTAAAACAGTTCCTGTATTCTCAGCAGGTAAAAAATTCAAAACTGTTGTTAACGGCAAATAGTTAATTTCTTGATAAAGGATAATTAATGCTGATTGGAATTTTCCCAATCAGCATTTTTTGTTAATAATATTTCTGATCCATAACTATTATCATTCTTATCTTTTTTATGATAATTTAGAAGAATGATAGAACTTTTAATAATGTACATTTTATCAATATCGCCACATACAATGTATGGGGTGTTGAAGGATATTCTCAAAAAGTTTTCACCATATACTAAGCCTAGTTTTGGGACTGTAAAACCAGCACTTTTGAGGCTTGAAAAAAAAGGTGCAATTTGTTCAAACAAATCAATTTCTGATGGAGGTAAGGTTTCAATTTTATATGCTTTGACTCCTGATGGGCTTAGTATTTTAAAACAAAAAATATTAGAAGTTGATACCGAAAATCCTGTACAATTTCTATCAAATGCAAGAATCCAGTTGGCTTGTGCAGGGTTCTTAGATAAGACATCTCAACAAGAATTGTTCTTGAAACTGAAAAAAAGAGCTATACTTATAAAAACAGATGCAGAAAGCAAAATCTCAGATGAAACAATATCACCGACTTATTTTCATAGATTGGTGTTAGACAATTCTATTTGTGAATACAATAATTTTATAACTTTGTTAGAGGGGTTGGAAAGTGCCGGCAATAGTTAGTTCAGTAGAAACAGGTTCTATCGCAGAAGAACTTGAAATAGAAGCAGGTGATGAGTTGTTATCAATAGACGGGCAGAAAATGCTTGATATGATTGATTATGGATTCTATTGTAAGTCAGAACTTCTTACTCTCGAAATAAAAAAAGCTAATGGCGAAATCGAAGAAATAGAACTAGAAAAAGATTATGATGAAGATTTAGGTATCGTTTTTGAAAGCGCAGTTTTTGATAAAATAAAACCTTGTCTAAACAGATGTATTTTTTGTTTTGTTGACCAACAACCAAAAGGCTTGAGGGATACATTATATATTAAAGATGATGATTACAGGTTGTCTTATCTTCAAGGTACTTATATAACATTAACAAATTTAAAAGAGGAAGATAAACAACGAATTTCGAGAATGCACCTTGGACCGTTTTATGTGTCTGTTCATACAACGAACCCTGAACTAAGGGTAAGAATGTTGCGAAATCCGAATGCTTCAAAGATTATGGAGAATCTGAACTGGTTCAAAGAAAACGAAATTCCGTTTCATGCCCAGATTGTATTATGCCCTGATGTTAATGACGGTGTAGAGCTTGATAGAACTCTAAAAGATTTATCAACATTAGGTGATTCTCTGCTTTCTGTTGCTATCGTTCCTGTCGGGATTACGCAATATAGAGAAGATAATATCTTAAAGCAAGTAACACCTGAGGTTGCAAAACAAACTATTGAAATTGCTAATAAATACTCTAAAGTGTGCTGCTCAGATGAGTTCTTTTTGCTTGCTGAAAAAGAAATTCCACCGACAGAATATTATGGCAATTTCTGTCAGTTAGATGATGGCGTTGGTGCAATAAGAGCATTGATTGATGATTTTGAGTCTTATGATTTGCCAAAAGAGCTTTCAGAACCATTGGATTTGGCTTTTGCAACCTCTTATGCAGGCAAAGATGCTATTCAGTATGTTTCAAAATGCTTGAATAAAATTAAGAATCTGAAAACAACTGTTTACCCCGTCAAATCAAATTACTGGGGACAGAATATTACTGTTGCAGGATTAATAACCTCTCAGGATTTAATAAACACAATAAAAGACATAAAAAGTGATTATATAGTTGTTCCAGGTGTAATGCTGAAACCATATACGGATAGTTTTTTGGACGGTGAAACTTTATCTCATGTAGAGCAAATAACAGGTAAGAAATTTATTGTTATTCATAATCAATATTCATTGGGTGAATTGATTGATTTTATTAATTGTTATACTGAGGTTCAAGAATATTAATATAAGTATAAGCGTTGAATGCAACACTGCCGAAAATTAGTTTCATTCTTGTATCTGTATCAGGAATAAGTTTTACAAACTGGATAAACTCTTGGTCAAAGTCGTCTTGAGTTTCTCTTGCTTTGATTCTCGCAATAAGATTATGTGCTTGATATAGCTCAAGATAAACTCCGTCGTCTTTTTTCTCTCCGACAACTTTATAAAATCCACAATCAATGATTTTACCGTTAGAAACAAAATTTACAGGAATATTAATAACCTGACATTCTTCTGCTTCTTCCAATGGTGTTTGGCTTTCGATATTATCTTTATGAGCGTCCATATTATCGTGAAGGCTGCTGCCTTTTAATTTTCGGATAGCTTTTTCTTTTTGACGATTCATTTTTTTATTCTTTTTAGCTTCAAGAGCATTCATTGTTTCTTCAAACTGTTTGTTGGTGATAACTTTTTGTCCGTCCCAAGCATTGTCGATATTGTCATATTTCGACCAATCAACTTCTTCTGCACATATTGGAAGTGCAAATAGTGAAAGTATTAAAAGTAAAACAATTTTCTTATACATATACTAAGTTTATAATGTTTTTTTTAGCTAAGTAAACATCTAAATAGTGTAAAGTATTTATTTTTTTATATAAATAGTGTATAATTAAAGTGTTATATCTATTATGGAATAAAAGGCAAGATATCATTGGGAATCGGTTTAATATTAATAATAACTTGTATAGGGTTGTTTATTCTGTATAGTGCTCTGGTTTCTGCAGAGAATAATGACCAAGGTAAAGGACTGCAGGTTACTACAAAAAATATTTTGGAACAGGTTGAGAATCTTTATAATGAGAAGGAATATACGATTCTTGAAATCTTGGCTAAAAAGTATTTGGAACGAGTGCCAAAACATTATGGCGTTCGTTGTTATTTAGCAAAATGTTTTTATGATACAAATAAGATTACTCAAGCTATTTATGAATGTTTAAAAATTCTTAAACGCAATAAAGAGTTTGATGATATTCGTTTAATCTTGGCTAATTGTTACAGAAAGAAAAATTTAACCATTGAATCCTTGAAACAGTTTGAAATCCTTTACAAACGAGGAAATCGTACTGTTGAAGTTATCAAGAATATGGCTGAATTGTTTAATGATGTAAGCCAATATAGTGCTTCAATAAAACTATATAACATGTTAGTTCCAATGACAAAAGATAATAGAGAGGTTTCTGAATACAAGTTAATCTTGGCTAAATTAAACGAGAAAATTGGTGATTATGCTGCAGCGTTTGAAGCGTACAAAGCAAGATTACAACTGACTCCAAAAGACTATGACACTCGTAAAAGAATGATTCAGTTGTATGTAAAGGTCGGTAATCAAGCTAAAGTTATTTCATCTCTTGAAGAAATGCTGGATTATGATTTGCCTCAAGAAATGAAATTGTGGGCATTAGAGCTTATGGTCAAAACTTGTCGTGAAGTCGGCGAACAGATGAAGGCTCTGACACATATAGAAAAACTTGTAGATTGTCCTGGGAGTAATATTTTAGATGCAAAGTGTGTAATGGCAGATATTTATTGTACTCTTGATAATCTTGAGGCTGCAGAAGGTGTTTTGACAGATTTGTCTATGCAGTATGAAGGTAATATTGAGGTATTAACTCGTCTTGCTACTGTTTATGAAAAACAAAACAGATTCTCGGAAGCAAATGATATCTATAACGGACTTTTGGTTGTTATTCCAAGTACAGAGGTTCGCAGAGTTCATAACTTGATGAGTAATCTGTACGCTCGTTGGGGTGCTTCAATGTTGAACGGTTCAGAATTGGCAGATGTAACAGAATCTTTCAAACTGTTCTCTATGGCAATTCAGTTTGATGTAACAAACCCTTATGTACATGAACAGTTGGCAAAAGCTAATATGCTAATCAAGAATTATAAAGAAGCAATTTCTCAATTAAAAATTGCTATGGAATACAGTGAAGAATCCGAATATGCCCAATATTATCTACCTTTAGCAGATTGTTATCATAATATTAATAACGCTTTTGAAGAAAAGAAAGCGTTGACAAACCTTATCAAGGCTGAGCCTGAAAATTCTATTGCGCATTGGAAATTGGCTCAATTATGCGAAGCTCAGCATGATACAAAAGGTGCTAAAACAATGCTCGAAAAAACTATTGAACTTGACCCTAATATGATAGAACCAAAATACAGATTAGCATTGTTGTATGAATCTGAAGGTTATAAAGACGGTGCAATAAATCTTTATAGACAGATTTTAAGATTAGACCCTTCAAACAAAGATGTTGAAAGCAACTTGAAAACCTTGTTAAACTTTAGCCATGACCTTAAGGATCAGACCAACTAGACCTGAAACTACTAAATAAAATATTGGGGATTTCTTTTGGGTTAGAAAGATAAACAATAATCCCCCAAATAATAATAGTTCGTATAAACCTGTTACAGATGTTTTTATAAGTCTTAAAGCAACAGATGCAATAAGAGCGCAACTTGCAGGTTTAAGTCCGTATATAGCAGATTTTACAAAGAAATTATCACTGAATTTTTTTAGTAGTTTGGATATAGCTATAACTATAAATAAAGAAGGTAAAATAATTGCACAAGATGCAATTAAAGCAGTCAGTATCCCATGTGTTTTTATGCCTGCATAAGTTGCCATATTAAGCCCTACAGGTCCTGGGGTGATAGAGGCGATTGCCAACATTTGGGTTAGTTCATTGACGGTGTACCAGTGATATGTTTCTGCAATATGATATAGGAATGGCAATGTAGCAAATCCTCCACCAAACGAAAGTACACCGATTTTGAAAAATTCTTTGAATAAATAAAAATAAATCATTGTTTTTCTCCAATTTTTTGTTTAACAAATTGGTAAGTTATCCCTATAATCATTGAAGAAATAATCATTGGTGCAGGTGCAATGTTCCATTTTAGAATCGCAATAAGAAATAAACTAAACATAAACAGTGCAAATTTGTCGGTAATTGATTTTTTCCACATTTCTTTTACTGATGAGATAATAAGTATTATTACACCAAAGCCAACACCCCATAAAATACTTTTTACGGTAGGCATTTGAGAAATTTTACTAACGATGGAAGCAATAGCAATAATACATAAAAATGGTGCTGTAATCATTCCAAGAGTTGCCATTATTGCGCCGAGTTTACCTCTTAGCTTGTAGCCGATAAATATTGAAATATTAGCAGCTATTAATCCAGGTAAAGATTGACTGATTGCGTAATAGTCAACAAGTTCATCTTCTGTTATCCAATTTTTAGATTTAATTATCTCGTCTTTAAGTATTGGAAGTATGACATATCCACCACCAATCAAAATCATGCCGATTTTGACAAAGACTTTGTATATCTCCCAGAGTCTAATCTTCATAAGTTAATTATATTACAAAATAGGATAGATATTAAAAAATAAAAGCTTTATGCCGATGCGATTTTATTCCCTGCCGAAGTAGCAGGTGGGTGAACGCCTCGATGCCTCCGTTTCCCACTGGCAATTAAGTTCATAATTGGTGGGTGTACTTCATAACATCGCTGAGCTAATTCTCCCTTTTAATAAAAATGTAGGAATAAAATTAACATCAGCATAAAGCAATAACATTATGACATATTTATTTGTACTTAGCAAGTTGGTTGAGTAGGTTAAAAAGTTATTTTTTTGTTTTATTGGGACTAATGCCGTCCAAAACCCAGCACCAAATATTCTTTCCTTTTTATTGCGAAGAAAATGCGTAAGCC
>USCK01000081.1 GCA_900553205.1 uncultured bacterium
TAAAATTCTCCATTTTTTATTCTATATAAGGCAAAATCCATTCTAAGAGCATCTGTGATTCTCCCCAATTTAATTCCAGTTTTTTAGCAAATGATAATGTTTCAATATGCTGTCTGCTCAAGTTGTAAGCTTTTGGCATAACCTTGTAGCCGAGTTTTTTAACATCCTCTTCTGATATTCGTTCGGTATTAGGGTTATAAACTTTTGAATAATTTAAGCCTTCGCCTGCACAGTATGGAATAGTCAGCTTGCCTTCAGAATTCTCAGTAATAAGTCCGAAGGTTCTGCAAATAAGTCCTCTATATAAATAAACACTACAACTTCCGTTTATTAAAAACGGACATCTGTACATGAAGTGTTTGCCCTTGTATTCTTTAGAAGTTTCTTTTGCATTTTTTATAACTTGTGCTTTTGTTTCTTCAGGTAAATTATCAAATCCCAGTTTTAGATATTTGAATTCCAATTCAGAATATGGGTACATACCTTGAGAACAGCACCCACAACACCCGTTAGCACAGCAAATATATTCTTTTTGCTCTTCAAAAATTTCATTAATATTAGATGATAATACTGCTAAAAAATATTCGTAATGTTGTAATTGTTTTATTTCATTCTTATCCATATATATATTATTACTATTGATAGTTGCTATCAGTCAAGTTTTTTCTTAATAGCCTACTCGGGGTATCCTTAATTCTTTATGTTTTTATTATGATAGAATTGAGGTATTTTTTAGAATTGAGGCATATAATGACTATAAAACTTTGTATTGTAGAAGACTATAATTTAACCAGAACAGCGCTAAAATGTTCTCTCGCCTCATACGATGATATTGATGTTGTTGCAGATTTTGAAGATGCTGAAGGGTGTTTGGGATATTTAACCTCTAACAGTGTCGATATAATTATTATGGATTTAGGGTTGCCTAATATGGACGGGCTTGAAGCTACAAAGATAATCAAAGAAAAATATCCTGAAATTAAAGTTATTATCGTAACCTCACATGAAACAGATGAAGAAGTGCTGACGGCTTTAGCTTCCGGTGCCAATGCTTATTCTTTAAAGGATATTGAATTTCCGGATTTACATAAAGTGATTAATTTAGTTATAAAGGGTGGTATTTGGCTTGACCCAAGAATTGTACAAATAGCAATGAAGGTATTTAGCCAACAACAAACTCAATCCTCAAAAAAGGATTTTGAGTGCAATTTGACAGATAGAGAAAAAGAAGTCCTAAAACTTTTATCTGAAGGGTTATCAAATTCAGAAATTGCAGAAAAACTTATCATAAGCCCTCATACGGCAAAAGTTCATGTGTCTAATATTCTAAGCAAACTTGCCGTAACTGATAGGGTTCAAGCAGCTGTAAAGGCTTATCAATACAATTTGCTTTAGTTTTTAATATCCTTCTTTACTTTAGCAATTACATCTTTCCAGATGTTCATATCTTTAGTTTGATATGGTTTTACGGATTTATACCATTTTACATCATCGCCTGATAAATCAAACCAACGATATTCTGTGAACTTATTAAACAATCCGTAAGTTTTAACCCCTAAAGCTCCTGCCAAGTTCAAAATTACATTATCTGTTGAAATTACTAAATCCATATTTTTGATTGCTGCTGCAGTATCCTCAAATGTTGAAAAATCTTTTCCAACATTTATTACATTTAAACCTTTCGGTAGGTTTTGAATTTGCTTTTTAGGGTCCTCGTGTTGAAGGATATAAATATCTACACCTCTCATTTTCATAATAGGTATAAATTGTTCAAGCTCAATATCTCTGTTCAAATCTCTTGATACATTATGACCTTCAAAAGCTAAACCTACTTTCATGTTTTTTTGATTAGCTACGAATTCGTATGCAAAATGTTCTGTGACCTTTTTGTCAACAGAGAGGTAGCCTTCTGTATCAGGTATATTTTCTATTGTTGTTTCTAAAAACAAAGGCAGGTTCATAATCGGTACATGGTAGTCATATACAAGCTCAGAAAAATTGGTATCAGAGCTTTTTATATCAACTCCCAAATCAGAAGTTCTTAGTAAATCTACAAGTTCGTTTTGAACAATAAATATAACTTTTTTAGCAAGTTTTGCTATTTGTTTAACAAAACGGGCATACATAATTGTATCACCATATCCTTGTTCACATTGAACTAATATTGTGTGGTCTTTTATATTCTCTTTGTTTTTCAATTCCTTATCTGGGGGTAACATTGGAGGATAAAGCGCAGGTTTATTTTCTTTTTTGAATCTAAATGTGAAATATTTATACCCTTCCGTAAAGTCGCCATGTTGAATTAAGAAGCAACCATAATCAAAATAATCATCGTAGCTTGGATTTATGTTCAATAATGCTTTATAGAACTTGTTAGCGTTATCGAAATCGCCTAATTTGTTATAAATCAGAGCTACATTACGAGTGAAGGTTCTTGAATTAGGATTTAATTCGTGTGCCTTCAAGAAATAGTTTAACTGTTTATCAAGATACCTATCGTTGTACAATTCTGAATAAAGATGTCCAAGAGTATTATAGACAAGAGCATCGTCTTTATTGTATTGAATATATCTTTCATAGCGTTCAATAGCTTCAGGAATTCTATTAAACTTGAAGTACATCAAATCTGCGATAACATAATCTGCACGAATTTTATCAGGTGTCCGTTCTTCATATAGCTTCAAGTATTCCATAGCTACATCAGTTTGTTTCAATTCTGCCAAACAACTGATGAGTTTTATAAATTCGTTTTCTTCTAAAGTTGAGGTATTAAACACATTTTTGTATTTAATCATGGCTTCTTGCCATTCTTTATTGTTAAACAATTCGTCAGCTTTTTTTAGCTCCAAATTAAGATATGGAGTAAGAATGTTATTAGGGATAGGTGAATACTGCATAATTTTTTTGTATGTTTCAACGCCGTATTTAACATCGTCATTCATTGACAACCCTGCAGCAACACCGATATTAATGCCCAAAACCAAATCTTCTGAATTAGGGATAGGGCTTTCTACTTTTTCATAAGATGAAGTAAGTGCCATATCTAAAAATTTTTTATAGTTTACATTGTCTTTTAATGACTTATAAATAGATGCTATTATATGCAGAACAGAGCTGTCATTATGCACTTTCGAAGTGTATTCCAAATATGCTTTTAAAGCTTTTTCTTTTTGGTTAAAGTAAAAATAATAAATGTCTGCAATATTCTTTTTATACTTGATTTCATTAGTATAATTGTATAGATTTTCGTAGGCAGAAAGTAAAATTTTCAGATTCTGTGAATTTAAATTTTGTCCACAAAGGATACTATTTACCTGCTCAATATTTTCCTTTACGCAATCCAAAATATTCAAATCTGCATAGTTTTGATTAATCATAAACATATTATATACTATTTATGAGTTTCTGCAAACTAATCTTTGATTTGAAATACGCATTTAGAACAATGAGCCTTCGGGTGGCGCATCAAGTGGTCTTCTAAATCATACATTTCTGCAATTCTTGTAATTAGAGGACTGCCACACATCGGACAATGAATATCTTCTTCGCCGTTTAATATTTGTTGTTTTATATCGGTAATAATATCATCAGATATCATCTTTGTATTATATGTTCGTTCATAGCTTTGGATTTCAGCAGGCTGGCATTTTAGAACTTTTGCCAATTTCTGACGAATGGTTACGGGCAAAAATAACTCCTTGCCTGACTCGATATCTTCTATAATAGAGATATCAACCCCACTGCGTTTAGCTAGTCCGATAGATGACATTCCGAGTTTTTCTCGTCTTGTATTTATAAAAACTGATAATGATTCCATAATATTCTTATTTATTTAACAAATATATTTTGAATTCAGAAGGCATTAATTTGCCGATAGTTAATTCTGTTAATGGTGAATTTAGTTTTGATTCAACAAAATTCCTACCGTCAAATTTGTATTCTGATACAATTTCGTAGTCGCAAGGAAGTGTTATATTTTTGTCAAATACTTCTCTACCTTCTCTGACTTCTGTGTATGTTTTTCCGTTTTCTTCTACCAAGAATTTTTCTGTAGGAGCTTGGTGGTTAGCGACAACTAAAATAAGGTTCTTTACACCTTCTTTTGAGATCTGCCATACGGTAAATCCGTCATCCTCTTGTCTTACAACATGAGATTCACCGTTTACAATAATGTCACAGTTTTTTACAAATCTATCAATAGCATCAAATACCAAGTAGAAATCGTCGTTGCGTTCTCTAACCATTGAGATTTCATTACCGATGATTTTTTCCATACCAACTCTGTTGAAGGATTCATCACCGTCAATATACATAACAGGTCTTTGTGCAAATTTGCCACCAGGTAAGAATTTATATTTAAACCATTTGAACAAAGCCCCTTCTGCACATAATTGTCCAGGGAATCTGTCAAATACTTCAAACTCACCGTCTTGGTTGTTATAAGTTTTTAGTATAGAAAGATATGCTTTTTTACCTGATTCAATATTATAGTTTGCAAGAACTGTATTGTCCTCGCTGATAGCTTGAGGCGTTTTGTAACTTTGAGAAGGGATATCGTTACCCCACAATATATCAAAGCCCATATCCTCGTGATATTCTTTCAAATTGTTATCGCCGAGCATATATTCTGCAAGAGTTGCAAAGTATAAAATATGCTCCTTCATTTCTGAGTTCAACATTCCAAGAACTTTGCGAGGTGCTCTATAGCTGATAGGCTGACCTTCGTTTTCAGAAACTCTGTCAACAATATGGTCAATATGGTCAACTCTGAACCCGTCAAAATTATAATCACTTTGTAATTTTTTCATTGCATTGATAAAGTAATTAACAACATCATTGTTAAATTTACCGTTTTCTAAGCAAACGAAATAATAAGGAGTTTGACAATCCAAATTAGCAAATTCTGAAACATCATCACCTTTGTAATCAAAGTGCTTAAACAAAGGATAAGAGCCACATTCGCTCATTTTGTCAAATACAGGAACTCCTGCAGAGCACCAAGCACCACCCGGAGCTGGCCACATACCTTCCGATATTAATAACTGAATAACTTCACCTTGGTTCTTGATATCTGATTCTTCAAGATGTTTGTGGTGTCCAACAAGCGATGAAATTAATACTCTTGCTTTCTTGTGCAATTTGTCTTGAATTGAACGTTCAAGCATTGCGTTAGATAAAAATTTCTTTTCAGGAAGCATCTTTTCATCAATTTTGTTATAAATATCTTGATAATAATCTGTTAATGTTCCGGTACTGCCTCTTAGAGATTGTTTATAAATGTTTTTTACAATTTCCAAATCTTCTTGATTAATATCGGTTAATTCTGCACAAACTTTGTCTAAAGATTTGTCAAGTTCTTCCATTAAACCGTTGATATCAAACCATCTTGCAATAAATGGGTTTGCAAGTACGGCTTTTGAATATCTGCCTGTTTGAGGAAGTATATCATAAATAACAGGATGTCCTGCAAGTTGAGCCATTGTTATAAAGTTCTTAACTTGTTGTTCAACATCTTGTCCTGTTAGTTCTGTAATTTCTTTATCTTCAAGATATGGACTGACAGAAGATGAGGTCGGTAAATATGCACAACCGAATTCTCTAGGGTGGAATGGTATTAAATAAATAGTAGTGTTAAATATACCTTGAGAAAGGTTTCCTGTTGGTAATATCGCCAACTGTCTTAACCAATCCATTATTTTACCTGTTTCAGTAGATTCGTTACCGTTTCCAAGACCTGCCAAGTTTATCAATTTGATATCGTGACCTTCTCTTTTTATCCAGTCAGAGTTTGTTACATTGTTTCTTGCAAGAACACTTGGATTCGCAAATACGAATTTGCCGTCCATATCCAATACATTATTGGCTTTCCATTTGTATTCAAGTGAGTATAAAACTTCAGCATTGGTTAATTCAGTCAAAGCCTTGATATGAGAATAAGGAATGTATCCGTATTCGTTCATTAAATCTTTTAATTCTGTTTTTCTTTCTTCTGAAATTGAATCAAAGCTGTATTTTTCTTTTAATTTAGAATAAAAATCGTTTAATATTTGTGAATTATTAACCTTAGCTTCTCTCTTAAATAAAAAATCTAACATTCTATACTCCTTCAATTAACTGATAGTATCGTAGCATGGCTAAAATGGATTTACAAATAAATATTTACATATATATACAAACTATATCTAACCAGTCTATATTACTTAAATATAAGCAATATTTAGTTCTCTGAGTAAATTCTGTTTGATAAAATTGCAACCATTGTCCAAAAAGTTATCTGGATTTGTGGTCTGAAAAATACTGTATCAACCATTCCATGAATCATTACTCCACAAATAGAAAGAAAAGCTACGCTTGCAAAAATTACGGAATTGGTATTTTTAGATTTGTATATATATTTGGCACCGTCAATAACAAGTGTAAATAAGAATCCAAGAAATGCTAATAGAGCAAATATTCCACTTTCAACGGCTGTTTCTAAATAGATATTATAAGCACTGAGAGCATCAAATCCTGTTTTCATATAAAGTCCGTATATTTCTCTGAAATTTTGGTTTCCCATACCGATACCTATAGGCCAGTTATCTTTAAACATTTGAATTGCTGCTTGATAAACATTGAATCTGAAAGAATTAGAGCTATCGGAACGCATCGCAAAAATAGAAATTACCCTTGCTCTTAAAGAGGAAATCCCAATAATAGCAAGCATAAAAACTGATAATACCGAAGATAATACGGTGAAATATATCTTTTTATATGTAGGCCAAAAATATTTTAAGCTAATGATAAATATTAAAGATGATATTAAAAATAAACCGATATATGCACCTCTACAACCTGTTAAAAATAAGGTTATAGAAGCAAGAGTTGAAAGAAGGATAAAGATTAATCCTCTTTTATAGTTTTGTTCGTGTAAATTGTATGCACATAAACCAAACAAGGAAGAAATACCTGCAACCAAATAGCCTCCAAGAAGGTTTGGGTTTAGAGGTTGTAAAGTGCCGTAAACTCTTGTCATAACTTCTTCCGGATTTAATCTTGAAGTATCTTGCCAGCCTGAAATTTCTCCAACTTGGATAAAGTTTTGGCTTAATCCTATAAGTGATTCAAAAGTAACACACCCTGCAATACATAGTAGTATTGGCATAATATGTTTTTTGTTATCTTTTAGATGATGTACAACTGATAAATAATAGCTCAGATAAATAAAAGTTTTAAAAAAGCCTTTCAAACTCAAATGAAGCAGTGTTGAACCGGCAACACTAACTATTGAAAGCATGAAATAAATAAGCAAAAATATCTCAAACTTTTCACATTTAAAATTGTCATTAGGTTTAGTTACGACTCTTACTATTGTCAGTAAAAATGTAATAAAGCATAAGTAGCCTACAATATCTGATGACAAAAATGTTGCCAAAATAAAAGTTGCAAGAATAGAGAAATAAATCAACTTATCAAGACTTTTTAATATAACACTTGATTCATAAACTGATGTTAATGGTTTATGAATTGTATCCAAAACTTTATTTAAAAGCATACTAATCCTCTATTTTTATGTCTGAAACTGTTCCTGTTAATTTGTAAGTTTTGCCTTCTAATGTGATAGGTAAGCCTATTTTAATTTTATTGCCACCAACAACAGCTCCGTCTTTAGTGATTTTAGCTTTATCAGTAACTGTAACTGTTATATCAAAAGTATCAGGTTGAGTTGCATCAGGAACAATCTTATAACCCGAGTTTGAGTTTGAAGAAACAGTTACCATTTTAGGAGTAGCTTTTACATCTAATATTTTTAAATCTGTATATGGTACATTTCTAATACTGATAAAAGTAGTATCATCTTTTTTGATAGGAACTTCATCGCAAGAGAGTGTTACGCCTCGTAAAAACACTTTGAAATCAATGTTTGAAGTTGCTTCGATTTGCTTAGATGCAGTTTCTCTATAGTGTTTTATTGTTAATATACCAACACCTACTGCTAATAAAATACCTAAAACAATAATAATATCTACAAGTTTATTATTTTTCATAACTCTCTCCTAAATTTTGTTGATTCGTTGTTCAATAACTTCTTTTATTTCTTCAATCTTAGTTGTTGCGCAACCAAATTGTTTAACAACAATGCCTGCAGCAATATTACCGATGATGGCTGCATAAACAGGTTCTGCACCACATGCCAAAGCCAGTGTATAAACTGCA
>USCK01000082.1 GCA_900553205.1 uncultured bacterium
CCCTCTTTTAAAATACAAAAAATAATGGTTACTGGTGTTTTGAAATTTTTATGATTTGTGCTAAAATTATGCGAGAGGTATTCCATGTTTAAATTTGATTCACAATGTAACCCAAGACAAATATCACTAACAGGTGTTAGAGCTATTGTAATATTGGCATTATTAAATGTTAAACCTTGTACTTTTGAAGAAATTAAAGATTTTCTTATTGCAAGTAATATTGTAACAAGAGAATATTCAATCGATACAATTAGAATAGATTTGAATACCCTAAAATATATCGGGTGCGAAATTTCAAAAGCAATAAAGCGTACAGATAATAAATATACTTTGTTATCTCATCCGTTCCAGTTGGTTTTGACTGAAGAAGAAGTTAGCACATTAGCAAAAATTTATAAACATATTTACAAAAACTTAAGTATTAATAGGTTGTTGGAATATGATAATTTGTTTGAAAAATTAGCAGATACAGTCAATGATGAAGAAATTAAAGAACAATTAAAAGGTATTTCTGTACTAAAAGGCTTGGATAATGATTTGGTAAAAGAAATATTGAAATATGCTAAAAAACATACAAGAATTAAGATTTCTTATGCTGCAGGAAATACCAAAGAAGTTGAATACGATATTACGATTGAAAAACTTGGATTTAGAAGTGACAAATTGTACATGTATTGCTTTAACCATTCTATTAACAAGCGTATGTTCTTGAACTTCTCAAGATTAAAGAAAATCATTTGTAGAAGTTTAACAACAGATGATGTAAACAGCGATGATACAGTTGTTGAGTTTATACTTAAAAACTATAAGAACCATGAGCTTGATGACTCTGAACAAATAATAAGTACAGACGGTGATACTGCTATCGTTAGAGGTTCTTATTATACAGATTTTATAGCGTTGCAGAGAGTTTTATTCTTCGGTGCAGATTGTGTGATAGAATCACCTTCTGAATTGAAAGAAAATCTGATTGAAAAATTACATAGTATGAGGCAACAATATGACTAAGAGTTTGTCTAAGGTAAATTTAGCATCATTAAAAGTTCTATATACTTTGCAGTTATTGTTTGAAAGAGATCTTTCAATGCCTGACTTAATCAAGTATTATGAGCTTTATCATAATGAATTTATTTCAAATTTTGTAATGAGCAAGTATATCAATACTTGTCGTTATTGTGGTATTGATATAAAAAAAATTAATAACAAATATACTATTCAGAATTTTCCTGTAGGTATTTCCTTCTCAGCAAGTGAAGTTTCTTTGTTTAAAGAATTGAAAAATTGCTGTGAAAAAATGCGTTTGAAAAACCTTTCTGAAAATATGCAAGAAATTTTGAATAAGGTAAACAGACGCTCTGAGCGTCCGATTTCACCTGTAGCAACATCAGCAATCAAGGATAAGAAAATCAAACACTTTGAAAAAGCTTGTATTTTGGCACAAAAGGTTAAAATAATCTTTAATGACGGTACAACATTACAGTGTGAACCTGTTGAAACCAAGATAGGTGAAGAACATATTGTTTTGATGGTGTTTGATGGTACTGATTCTA
This sequence comes from uncultured bacterium, assembly GCA_900553205.1. Classification (GTDB taxonomy): domain Bacteria; phylum Cyanobacteriota; class Vampirovibrionia; order Gastranaerophilales; family Gastranaerophilaceae; genus UMGS1585. The sequence goes on from USCK01000082.1 coordinate 1,551, forward strand.
AAGAGTTGAACCCTGATGATATTAAAGAAGTAAATATTTTACCTCAAAAAGCCAATAACAAATTTATTCCAACAACTGTGTTGTTTGAATTAAAAAGTAAACTCGCAAGAAAATATCAAATCAGAGATAATGAACAAGTTTTGAGAATCAATTCAAGTGGAGATTTTGTTATAACAAACAGATTTGAAGATAAGACAAAACTTTTACATCGTCTAATGAGATATGGTGATAATTGCAAGATTATTTCTCCAAAATCTTATGTTAATGATATGAAACAACTTATTGACGAAACTTTGCAAAATTATTCATAAGGTTTAACAAAGTTACTAAGTGAATAAGTTATTAAGTAACTAAGAATATGACAAGTCATTGCTGTACATGTCAATCAATTAGTTACTGTTTTTAGCAAAGTAGGTCAGGCTTAGCCTGACGAATTATCAAATAAACTTATTTCCAAGTTTTTCTAAAGATACAACTTCGTCAAAATCTTTGCGAAGTTTGTTTGCAGGTTGTTTTTCAGCTTCGTAGCCAAGAGTCAACATTGAGATTAGGCATTGGTTTTCGTCTAGCCCGAGTTTCTCTTTTACTTCTTTATAAACCTCAGGTAGAATTTTTGTTACTTCATTGCCTAATGCGCCGATTACACAGCAGCCTACGCCAAGCCTTTCTGCTTCCAGTGTCATATATGCAAGAGCATAAGTTACTTGCTCAACAGAGCGCAATAGAGTAGTTTCTTTTCCCAGTAGTGGTGGATAAAGCGCAGGCATTGTCATAATGTTTGCAATAGCTTCATCTTTTATGCCTTTTGCTTTTAGTACTTTGCCAAATTCTTCTTTTGACCAAGCGTTGTTATCTGCAACAAAAGCGATAACGGTATCTGCATATCTGACATGAGGTTGATTATTAGATAATTTTGATAACAAGTCTTTTGTTTCTTGATTTTTTACCACGATAAACTTCCAAGGTTGAGAATTCATCCAAGACGGTGCAAGTCGTCCTGCTTCAAGAATTTGTTTTAATACATCATTTGGAATTTCTTTATCAGAGTATTTTCTAACGCTTTTTCTTGTTTCAATAATATCCATATTCACTCTCCTGTTTTTGATAATTCTATCATAGAATATTTTTTTAATAAATAAATATACGAGCTATTTTGTAAAGTATTATGTTTTGGTTTAATATCTATCCACAATACTCCGGTTTTCTTATTTACATCAAGAGTTTAAAAAGATATAGTATTTAAGAAGAGGATAAAGAAATGAATTCAAAGATTGTTTTAACGATAATAAACATAATATTACTGCTTGTTGTTATTTTGGTATTGTATAGAATTGCACTGAATGATTGTGGCAAGGTTATATTAGGCGAAAATTGGACAGCTAAGCGCTATGGGAGTAAATATATATTATCTGTCAAAACAGGTTCTGATTTAACAAAGACATTTGAAGATTTTGTACAAAAAGAAGGAATCCGAGTCGGCAGTATTTCAGGTGTTGGTGCTGTTAATTCTGCTACTTTGAGATTTTATAATCCTGCAACTCAAAAATATGTTACAAAAACATTTAATGAACAAATGGAAATCTCAAATTTGACAGGCAATATTTCAATGAAGGACGGAAAACAATATCTGCATCTTCATGCAACCTTCGGCAGAGAAGATTATTCGGCTATTGCAGGTCATTTGTTGACAGCAACAATAAACGGTGCAGGTGAGTTTTGGGTAGAAGATTTGCCAACAGCAAGTGTTTCAAGGGTTTACGATAAAGAAACAGGTTTGCAAATTTTTAACTTTTAGTTTAGTCTGTGTTTATGACTAAAGGTTTTATTTTCGATTTTAACGGTACATTGTTTTGGGATTCTCACATGCATTATGATGCGTGGATTGAGTTTTCAAAGCGTTTGAGAGGAACTCCTTTTACCAATGAGGAGATGCAAAAATATATGTTTGGACGCACCAATGCAGATATTATTGCTTATGCCCTAGGCGAAAAACAACCTCAAGATGTCGTTGAAAAATTGGCAAAAGAAAAAGAATCATATTATCGTGATATGTGCAGACGTGACCCTGAACATTTTGTATTGGCTTCAGGTGTTGTAGAATTGTTAGATTATTTGAAATCAAATAATATTCCAAGAACTATTGCTACAATGTCAGAAAAAGATAATGTAGATTTTTATATAGAAAATTTTAAACTTGCTAATTGGTTTGATATAGATAAAATAGTTTATTCTGATGGAACAATTCCAGGGAAACCAGCTCCTGATATTTTTTTGAAAGCAAGTCATAATATTGGTGTCAAACCTAGTGATTGTGCTGTATTCGAGGATGCAGTTTCAGGCATCGAATCGGCTAAAAGAGCAGGAATCGGCAAAATTATTGCAGTTGCATCTATGGAAGATGTTTCATATTACCAAAATATTGAAGGAATTTCTGCAATAATTAAGGATTTTAAAAACATACAAAAAACAATACTAATATAAGTATTCAAACCTAAGTAACAAATAATTATATAATCTTAATATTATTTTGTTGACATAAGATTTTATATTTCTTACCATGTGGGTAAGAAGAAAGAGGGATTTATGCAAAAGAAGAATATTGACTGGGAAAATTTGGGATTTGGTTATTATCAAACAGATAAAAGATATGTATCAAACTTTAAAGACGGCAAATGGGACGAAGGTTGTATTACTGATGAAGCAACAGTTACAATAAGTGAATGTGCAGGTGTTATACATTATTGCCAAACATGTTTTGAAGGTATGAAGGCATACACTACAGAAGACGGGCATGTTGTTGTTTTTCGTCCTGATATGAACGCAGAGCGTATGGTTGATTCTGCAACTCGATTAGAAATGCCGGTTTTTCCCGTAGAAAGATTTGTAGATGCAGTAGAACAAGTAGTTAAAGCAAATTTAGAATATGTTCCACCATTCGGCACAGGTGCAGCATTATATTTGCGTCCTGTTATGTTTGCAACAGGGCCTGTTATGGGTGTTAAACCTGCTATGGAATATCAGTTCAGAATTTTTGCATCACCTGTTGGCCCATATTTCAAAAAAGGTGGGACAGGTTCACTTGTTCTAAAAGTTAGTGATTTTGACCGTTCAGCACCTCATGGTACAGGTCATATCAAGGCAGGTTTGAATTATGCAATGAGCCTTTATCCAATCGTAAAAGCTCATGAAGAAGGGTTCAATGAAAATATGTATCTTGACCCTCAAACTCGTACCAAGGTTGAAGAAACAGGTGGCGCAAATTTCTTCTTTGTTACTAAAGATAATAAAGTTGTTACTCCAAAATCAAACAGTATTCTACCTTCAATCACAAGACGTTCTTTGATGAGCTTGGCAAAAGATTTAGGTTACGAAGTTGAAGAACGAGAAGTTTTCTTATCTGAACTTCCTGATTTTGTTGAATGTGGTTTGTGTGGTACAGCTGCAGTTATTTCACCTGTTGGCAAAGTAAACGACCATGGAAAAGAAATCGTATTTGCAAATTCTCAAAACGGTAGAGGCCCTGTTTCTGAAAAACTTTATCAAACACTTACAGGTATTCAGTTTGGTAAAATCAAAGGTCCTGAAGGTTGGGTAAGAACAATAGTTTAATTTAAGTAATTAAATTAATAAGAATTTAGAAGTCACACAGATTTTTGTTTCTGTGTGACTTTTTTATTTTGAGTGGTTCATAACTTTTTATCACAATATTTGTTTACAATTTGTCTATTTGGTAATATTAAGTTATTATTATAAGTATGGATAGTGGAAAGATTGTCGTAGTCGATGACGAAAAAATAGTAACGTCTGCTTTTAAAACTCTTTTTATGGTAGAAGGGTTTGATAATGCTGCGTTTTTTAATAACCCGAAAGAGGCTCTTGAATATATAAAAGATAATGCCCCTGATTTGATTATTTCAGATTTTTTAATGCCAGAAATGAATGGGTTAGAATTCTTGACAGAGGCTAACAAACTATATCCTGAAGTTAGTAAGATTCTTTTAACCGGTTATGCTGACAAAGAAAACGCTATCAAAGCTATTAATGAGGTTGGTTTATACAGATATATCGAAAAACCTTGGGATAATGACGACTTAATCATTAATATAAAAAACGGTATTGAAAGAAGTTATCTTTTATCACAGTTGCGACAAAAGATTGCCGAATTGGAAGTTGCTCATAAAGAGCTTGAAAATTATTCTCACAATTTAGAAGAAATTGTAAAAGAGCGTACTGCAGATTTGGTAGAGTCAAATGCAAAATTAAGTGGTATTATTACAAATTGCGCAGACGGTATTTTTGTAATAGATAACAAAGGAAAAATAGAACAGGCAAACCAAGCTTGTGAAACATTATCGGGCTTGAGTGAAGAAAATTTAAAAAAATTAAATATTCAAAAATTTATATGTTCTGAAAAATTTGATATAGTAGATAAAATTAACGAATCTGACGACAATGAGTTTTATATAAGAGATTGTTCTATCCTAAACTTGTTAAGCAATGTTTCTATCCCAATAGATATAAGTCTTGCTAAAACTTCTGATACTCATTATGTTGGAGTTATTCATAATATTTCGGAACAAAAAGAATCAGACAAATTAAGAGATGATTTTATCGCAACTTTGACACACGATTTAAGAACACCATTATTAGCAGCTATCCAAACATTAAAATTCTTTATTGATGGTTCTTTAGGTGAAATTTCTGATAAACAAAGAGTTTTATTATCTACAATGCAAAAAAGTAACGAGGACTTATTAGGACTTGTTAATGCTTTGCTTGAGGTTTACAGATTTGATGCTCAAAAACTCGTTCTATGTCGTACAAACTTTAGCTTTAATTCTTTGGTGACACAAGTTTATAACGAGTTATCACCACTTGCTGAAAAGAAGAACATCAGTTTCAAATTAGAAATTCCTGATGAAAATGTTACTATCAATGCTGACGGTGGGGAAATCAGACGGGTAGTTTGTAACTTGTGTGGTAACGCAATCAATTATACAAATAATGATGGCGAAGTCATTGTCTCTTTCAAGATAGAAGATAAAGATTTAATATTTTCAGTTCAAGATAATGGAAATGGTATTCCAAAAGAAGATATCCCGAATTTGTTTCAAAGATTTTCTCAAGGCACAAGTCAAAAACGCTCTACAGGTACTGGACTTGGGTTATATCTTTCAAGACAGATTATTGAGGCGCATAACGGCAAAATATGGCTCGAAAGTAAATTGAATAAGGGAAGTGAGTTTTCATTCCTTTTAACAGATGTCGTTACACAAAAAATAATAAAAAATTAGTCGAAAAAATATAAATGAGGTTACAATGATAAGAGTTTTATTATGTGAAGATCACGAGTTGGTTAGAATGGGTTTATCAATAATGATTGATAAAGCTGATGATATCACTCTTATCGGTGAAGCCGAAAACGGTTTATCAGGGGTTGAATTGGCAAAACAATTATCACCCGATATTGTTTTGATGGATATAGGTTTGCCCAATATTGACGGGATAGAGGCTACAAAGCGTATAAAAGAATTTAACCCCCAAATAAAGATTTTGATATTTACATCAAGAGATGACAGTGATGATGTTTTTGCAGCTTTCAAATCGGGTGCTGACGGGTATATTATGAAGGGTGCAAGTACAGAGAATATCCATACTGCAATTCGTTCCGTTAATGAAGGTGTTGCTTGGATAGACCCTCAAATTGCGCGTCTTGTTTTATCTAGCCTTCAAGCACCTAATCAAAATTCTACTCCAACCTCAAATGGTATAAATTATAAAGCAGGAAAAGACCAGTATGGATTGACCGAACGTGAAATGGAGGTTTTAGCACTTATTGTTAACGGTTTGACCAATCCTCAAATCGCAGAAGAATTAACAATTACAAGAGCGACTGCAAAAGCACATGTGCATAGTGTTTTGCAAAAACTTTCTGCATCAACTAGAACACAAGCTACAAGAAAAGCTATGGACGAAGGGCTTGTATAAATGTTTTATGCAATAATCGCAATATTTTTTGTTACATTTGTAAGAATGCAGTTCGATGAAACTCATATTGGAGAACCACATAATCCTATATTAAAGCAGTATCAATACGAATATAAAGTCCAAAAAGAAATATTAAAGGAAGAATATCAAAAAAGCAAACTTCCAAAATCAGGATATATGTTGACAGAAGAATACGAAGTTCAATCCAAGGGTATTGATAACGAAAATAGAATTGTTGAGGATAGAAAATATCCAAAACCTTCTAATATGAAATATGTTCCTCAGCCTACGTATAAATTGGTTAGATATAACAATCCTCCAGGAACAGTTGAATTAAATATTCCACGAAAAATTGAATTTGAAAGACAAGTAAATACACAAGGGGTAGTGTCAGGAGATTTTACCAAACTTGTTTATTCTTCTATTTATTATTATCCAAAAGAAAGATGTACTGGTTGTGATGTTTTTGTAATCCCATTAGATACCAAACTCAATCGAGTTGAACGAGTTCAGAAAGCAAATGTTATAAAGAAAATTCCTGAACCTATTTTTTCTACAGTTAAAGATGTTTCACAAGATGGAGCATTCCGAACTATAACACCTAACCGGCAATAACCTTCGC
>USCK01000083.1 GCA_900553205.1 uncultured bacterium
GCCACTGCGTGGCTCGCAATGACTTTGTCAGAAAGTGAATAGGCTCTTAATAACTTAGTTACTTAACTCTTATTAACTTCTTATAACAAACACTCCAACATCTCTTGGAACACATTATTCCAACTGTTACTATGGGTTTGTTTAAATATCGTTACCGAATCGTACCATTCAGTTGTTTTATCGTTTCCAAACCAGCGCCAATCTGCGCAATATGGCAAAATTAAATATGTTTTTACACCCAAAGCCCCTGCAAGGTGAGCAATCGAAGTGTCAACTGTTATCATAGTATCTAAGTTCTTTAAAGCCCCTGCAGTATCATCAAAGGACTTGAAGGTACTGCCCAAATCAATGAGATGTGGGTATTTTTTGTATTTATCTAAAGATGGATTTACTTGAAAAGAATAAACACTTGCATTCTCAAGGTTTATAATATCTTCAAACAATTCAATATTCAGTGTCCTGTGGAGTTGTTCTCTCAAGTTTGTAGCGCCTGCTTCCCAACATATTCCGATTTTTTTCTTAGGTGTATCAAAATACTTTGTTTTGTAGTCCTCTATTTTCTTTGTATCAGGCAACATATAGCTATCTTTATATGGAATATTTTTAAACCCTTTATTCAAGTAATAAATACAACTTGCAAGCATTACAGATTTGTCATAACGAGGGAATTTGAAATCCTTGTTATTTGGATAAAATTGTATTTTTTTATATTTAGCAAACGAACGTTTAAACAGATTATACAAAGGCTCTGCTACCATTACTTTTATTTGTTTAAACTTCTTTTCTAAAAATGGCAGATATCTCGAAAACTGTATCTGGTCGCCTATACCTTGGTCGCCATATACAAAAAGAGTTTCGTTTTTGTATTCCCCACCCTTCCAAGGTCGTTTGAACATAGAGTACCAATCAATATCGTCTTGATTATTTTTATCTGCATCAACATAATACTTATAACCCTTTTTAAACTGTTTGTTAGAAAGATAATATGATGCAAATAAGAAATTCAAACCTTTTCTGTCAGGCATGATTTTTTTTGTTTTTTTAAGATAATAATATGCTTTTTTTTGAGTTTTTGTATCTTTAGCATAACTTATTGCAAGGTTGATATAAGCGCCTGCTTTATCGCCACATTTTGCCATTATTCTATATGATTCTCTTGCAAGTTTTTCATCACCATATAAAGTTTCAGCCTGTAGCCCGTTTAAAAACCAACCGTTTGGATATTTTGGGTTCAATCTCAAAAGTTTTTTGCAGTATTGTTCACTTTCTTTAAATAATCCGATTTGCAAAGAACTGTACCCCAAATTGTACAAGAATGTTTCATTAGTCGGGTATTGTTTGTGTGCCTCAAGAGAATATTTGTATGCTCTGTGAAAATCTTTGCTGTTTGCACAAGATATAATTATCGCATGATATAGTTCAAACGCAGGTTTTTCATTTATTGCTTCTTCAAGATAAGGGATAGCAGAACTTAGTTTTGTCAAAACAAATTTTGACAACCCTATATACGAAACTATAGCCTTGGAAGGTGTGATTTTGTATGATTTTTCAAGATATTTTTCTGCTTTTTTGTAATTCTCAAGGTTAAAGTACAACAGCCCCAAAAACGAAAGCACAGAAGCATTGTCAGGAAAGGCTTTAAGAAGCTCTAAATATATTTTCTCAGCTTTTTTGAACTCTTTCTGTTTTGTATATGATACTGCTTGTTTTATTTGTTCTACTAATTCCATTGAGTTTATTCTATCACTTATTTTTTGTTTCAGTCAATTCTGCGATTATATTGTCAATCACGTTGTTCCAAGAATTTTTAGAGGTTTGTTTGAATATTGTGACAGATTTATACCATTCAGTTGTTTTGTCGTTATCAAACCATCTCCAATCAGCATAGTATGGGAGTAATAAAAATGTTTTTAAACCCATTCCACCTGCTAAGTTGGCAACAGAGGTATCAACTGTCACAATAATATCCATAGCTTTTAAGTATGTTGCTGTATCATAAAAATCCTTGAAATCTTTGCCTAAATCAACAATCGGGTATTTTTTAAACTCATTACTTGATGCTCCAACCTGAAAAGAATAAAAATTAAAGTCTTGTTCAAACAACTTTGCAAACTCGTTTATATTAACAGAACGATGTATTGTTGTTCGCAAATCCGAATTGCCTGCTTCCCAACACAAACCTATTTTCAATTTGTTTGATTTGATATGGCTTTGGGGTGCATCTATATATTTATCAGCCATTGGAATATGTCCAAAATCCATATTGAGATAATACGGAAGTTTAGATAATGCCACTGAATAATCATAATCAGGTATTTCTGTTACAAATTCCACATCAAAATTTTTTTCAAAAAGTCGTTTTAAATTTGGATAAACAAAAACCTTTACTTGTTTGAATTTGTTTTTTAAAAACGAAGCATATCTCATAAACATAATATGATCGCCATAAGCCAAATCTGGAAATACAAAGATAGTCTTATCTCTATGAGTTTTGCCGTCCCAAAGATTTTTTAATTTTCTTACATCGCTTGAGTCATTTTGTTTCAAATAATATTTGTATCCTTCATTAAATTTCCTTTGCTTAAAAAAATTATGAGCAAGCGCAAGCAAAACTGTTTCGTTATTAGGGAGTAGTTTAAGTGCTTTATTAAAATATTTGCTTGCAAGGCTGTATTTATTGGTTTTGGAATAGCTTATACCCAAGTCATAGTATTCAGAAGGTGTGCCACCACTATATTTTATTGCTCTTTTGTAGCATTTTTGAGCTTCTTCTTCGTTACAATACAGACATTCTTGCAGAAGTCCGGCATGTGACCAAGCTTTTGAGAATTTTTTATCTTGTTTGAAACAGTCTGACAAATATTTTTCGCTCTCTGTAAATTTGCCCAAATACAAACAAGCAATCGAAGAATTTAGCAAAATCTCTTTAGAAAAAGGAAAACTTTTGAGCGCTTTTGAACAGTATTCGTACAAATCCACTGCACATTTATTATTGTTAGTCGTAGTCAAAGAAGCTAACATATCCGTCAAATGAATATAGTTTTTCAAATCAGGTTTGATATTGATTAGATTGGTATATAGAGGAATAGCCTGTTCATATTTTCTAAGATTGTATTTTGTTAAGGCAAGTCCTGACAGTATTGTTTCTGTTTGGCTGACAGAATATGCTTTTTCAAAAGTTTTTTCGGCATCAATATTTCTTTTGCTTGTTAAATACAAATATCCTAAAAACGATAATATAATTGAGTTTTCCGGTTGTTGCTCTAAGAGTTTAATGTATATTTTTTCTGCCGAAATATAATCCTGTTTCTTCACAAAATCGAGGGCTTGATTAATTTGTTCAGCTATTTCCATAAGGAAATGATAGCATTTTTTCTTATGTTAAGCAAACCATAATTTTTGTAATATAATTAAACTATGGATATTTTAGAAGAAGTAAACAATTTAATTGCAGAGAGCGAGTTTGCGAAAGCAAAACACAAACTTTTGCAAATAATGGCAGAAAACGGTACAACCCTAGCCTCAACAAAGCTCTTGGGCTTGGTAAATGTAAATCTCGGTTGTTATGACGAAGCTCGTCAAAATTTTGAAGAAGTTGTTGAGCAAGAAAAAGAAGATGCAACCTCTTGGTTTTATTTGGGCAACTGTTATGACAAACTTAAAAAACTTGAGCAGGCAAAAGATGCGTATCTCAAGGTTATTGAACTAAGAGAAAATTACCTTGATGCGTACAAAAGCGTTTGTATTGTACTTATGCAACTTGGTGAAGAAGAAAAAGCTATTGAGCTTGCCGAAAAGGCAAAAGAAATTGACTCAGAAGATTATACATACGAATACCTTATAGGTACTGCTTATGTAGCACTAAGACAGTATGATGACAGTATTGCTCATCTGGAAAAGGCATTAGAGCTTGCGCCTGACCATTCTCAGATATACGGCAATTTAGGTACTGCATATCTTCTAAAAAACGACCAAACAAAATCTATTGAAATGTACAAAAAAGCTATAGAGCTTGAACCTGAAAACGCAGAAGCATTATACAACTTGGGTTCTTTATACCAAATTCAAAATAACCACAGTGAAGCGTGTGTTTGTTTTGAAAAATCTTATGCTCTCAAAAATGATGAAAAATCTCTTGTAGGTTTAACTCTTTCAGAGTTTAAAGGTGGTAATTATCAAAAAGCGATAGAGCACTACAAAGCTCTTGTTGTTGCGCACCCTGAAAAAGATTCTTATCAATACAACTTGGCAGTTTGTTATGAACAAATCAGAGATTTTGACTGCGCAATCTCGATTCTTAAACAACTTGTTGCAAAAAATCCAAAATCTGTTAATATGGCGCAAAAACTTGCAGGTTTGTATATGGAAACAAGAGATTTGAGAAACGCAAAAGAATTGTATGACAAAGTCATATTAAAAAATTCTCCGACTGCAAATACTTTGTATCAGTACGCAATAATATCTTCTCAATTATATGATACTGATACTGCAGAAAGAATTTTCAAAAAAGTTATTGGAATGAATCCAGACAATGCACTTGCGCACAAGGATTTGGGTGTTATATATTTAAACAAAAGATTGTTTGATTATGCAGAAGATGAGTTCAAAACAGCATTGAACCTCGCACCTGATAATTATGATATCGTATTTGAATATGCAAATTATCTCTACAGTGTTGCTAAATACAAGGAAGCTGATGAATATTATGAAAAAGCTCTATCTATAAGTGATGATGTAATTGCCAAAACTTTGCGAGCAATGAATAAAATTGAGCTTAACGAGTTGGATAAAGCAAAAGAGCTTATTGATTCAGCATTGAAACAAGAACCTCATCATGAATATATCCAGTTTATGGCAGGCAGAATCTATTTTGCATTGAAGGAATATGATACAGCAAAGAGATTTTTGATTCATTCTATCGAACAAAACCCTGATATTGAGTCAAAGAACCTTTTGGCATTGACATATTTTGGGTTGAAGGAATACAAAAACGCAAACAATATTTTTGAGAACTTGTTGACAAAAAATCCTGATAATATTTCTTTGTTATACAATTCTGCTCAATGTTATGAAAACCTTGGTGAAAAAGATAAAGCCTTGGAAAAATTGTACAAGTTGACAGATATATTCCCTGAACATGAAGAAGCTCAAGAAATGATACGACGCCTGTCATAGTGGGTAAAGAGGTAAAGTTTATATAGAAATAATCCCTGCTATAATTGCAGGGATTATTTTTTTTGTCATTTTATTTAAACTTTGTTATATTACCCTTTGATATAATTTTTCAAATTCGATGAAATATCTTTATTTTTGCAAAGTTTTTTAAGTTTTGATATTGCTCTGTTTTCGATTTGACGGATTCTTTCTCTTGACACATTATATATTGAACCGATTTCTTCAAGAGTTTTCTTGTTGCCGTCATTATCCAAGCCATAACGCAAGATAAGAATATCACGTTCTTTAGGGCTAAGCTGGTCTAATATATGTCTTGTATCTTCCAACAAGTTTTCATCAGAAACTCTGGAATCAGGTGACATTGTAGATTCATCAACAATATAGTCAATAATTTTGTTTGCGTCATCTTTTTGATTAGTAGGAGTATCAATACTAATTGTAGATTGTGCAGATTTGATGATAGAGTTCATTTTTTTCAAGCTCAAGCCAAGACTATCGGCAACCTCTTGTTTTGTTGGAACTCTGCCGAGTTTTGTTGTCAAATCAATAGTTTCTTTTTTGATTTTTGTTAAAGAGTCAATCAAATGAATAGGCAGTCTGATAATTCTAGCCTTGTCTGCGATTGCTCTTGTAATTGATTGTTGAATCCACCAAGTTGCATAAGTTGAGAACTTGTAGCCTTTGGTATAATCAAATTTTTCGGTCGCTCTGATAAGACCCATATTCCCTTCTTGAATAAGGTCTAAGAACGAAAGTCCTCGTCCAATATATTTTTTTGCAATACTTACTACCAAACGCAAATTAGCGTTGATTAAAATTTTGCGAGATAAGTTGCAGTTTTCGTCTTTGATTTTTCTTGCAACTTCATGTTCTTCTTCTGATGATAACAATGGTATTTTACCGATTTGTTGCAGGTATATTTTTACGGAGTCGTCAGAATTTACGACTGATAAATTTTCAGAGTTTTTTGGTTCTTCAATAACTACTGAATCAGAATCAAGTTTTTCGAAATCAACTCCTTCATCAGAAATTTCTCCGAAGTTTAAGTCAATTTTTTCCATATTATCTGTGTTCATTATTGATTCTCCCTTCTGTTTTGTAAGCGTTGTCTTACGGCTTCAAATACTATGATAGCTGTTGCAGCAGAAACATTCAAAGAATTAAAATCTTTTAACATTGGAATCTTAACCTTGTAGTCTGACATTTTTAACAATGATTTAGATACCCCTGCATGCTCTGCACCCATTATCAAGACATAATTCATGTCTGAATAACTGATGTCATAACAAGTATCTTTTGAATCTGCGTCAGTTGCTATTACCCACCAGTTGTGTTTTTGTAGTTTTTGAATTGAGGAAGACAGGCTATTTACTTTTATGATAGGAATGTGATTCACTGCTCCAGCCGAAGTTTTTTCAACGACAGATGTAATAGGTGAATTTCTGCGAGAAGGAATCATTATTCCGTCAATCCCTGCGCAAACACAGGTTCTGATTATTGCACCGATGTTGTGTACATCTTCCACGCCGTCAAGCACAACCAAAGAAGCGTTTTCTGTATGAGTTTCAATGAAATCATCTAAATCAGTGTATTTGATAGGTGATATCATTGCAATTACGCCTTGATGATTGTATTCGTTATGGTTGGCAAACTTATCCTTGCCTACAAACTGATAAACAATTCCGTTTGCTTGAGCAAGTTCTTTTATTTTTTCGATTTTAGTATCTGTATGGATATTTTTAGAGATAAGAATTTTGTTTATCTCTCTTTTGCCTGAGGTTAATGCTTCTATTATTGCATTTTTCCCATATATAAAATCTGTATTTTCCATAATTCACCTGTTTATTTAGAAACTTGAAGCATTCTATCAATACAGCCAAACGCTTTTTGTGCCATATTTTTATCTAAAGTTACTTCGTATTTTTCTTCGTTTAATGCGTTGTAAATATCTTCCAGTCTGTTTGTTTTCATACTTGGACAAATAATATCTTCTCTTATCAAATGGAATTTTTTACCCAAATAATCTCTGTGAAGTCTATCCACAACACCTTTTTCCGTCACGATTACAAACTCATTTTGTTGAGGATTATCGGCAACAAACTTCATTATTCCTGATGTACTGCCGACATAGTCCGATAGTAGTGTTACCTCTTTTTTACATTCAGGGTGTGCCAAAACTTTAGCATTAGGATATTTATTTCTCGCTATCTTGATATCGTTTGCCGTAATTTTGTTGTGAATAGGGCAATATCCATCATAAGGAATTATTTCTACTCCGTCCAGTTGTGATTCTACCCATTTGCCGAGGTTTTGGTCAGGCAAGAAAAGTATTTTATCAGAGTTTAGACTTTTAACAATTTTTACTGCATTAGAGCTTGTGCAACAAATATCACATTCAGCTTTGACTTCTGCTGTAGAATTGATATAACAAACTGTCGGGATATTAGGGTGTTTAGCCTTAAATTCTCTAAGCTGATTAATGTTTACCATATCAGCCATAGCGCAACCACAATCAAGACTTGGAATAAGTACTTTTTTCTGTGGTGAAATAATCTTTGCAGTTTGTGCCATAAATGTAACCCCTGCAAATAAGATTATATCTGCGTCGGATTTGCCTGCTTGTTGGCTAAGATATAATGAATCTCCAACATAATCTGCAACCTCATCAATTTCTGCATTTTGGTAACAGTGTGCAAGTATTACAGCGTTTTTTTCTCTCTTTAAATTAATTATTTTTTCTCTAATATCCATCATTCCTATATTGTATAACAAAAAGGCAGATTTTACGAAAATGAGAGAAGTTAATTATTTGAATATATGCAATATTCTAATTTTGTTATATGAAAAATAATTAATATATTCCTTGTTTTGTAAAAATTTATTAACATTTAATTAGTGTACTAGCAACAATAATTTTTAGTAACTTTATATAAAAAGTG
>USCK01000084.1 GCA_900553205.1 uncultured bacterium
ATTGCCGGTGGTCCTTGTACCTATAATCCGTTGCCGATGTCTGATTTTATAGATTGTTTTTTAATCGGTGACGGCGAAGATATTATATTAGAGGTTTGTGAAGTATTAAAAAACACCAAAAACTATCCACGCAAAAAACGTTTACAAGAACTTGCCAAAGTTGAAGGTGTCTGGATAAAAGGCTACAATACCAAGGTTAGAAAAAGAATTGCACAGTTATCTTTAGATACAGCGCCAACTTCTTATCCGATACCTTATTCAAGCTCTGTTCAAGATAGAGCTGTTGTAGAAATCCGTAGAGGTTGTGGCAGAATGTGCCGTTTTTGCCAGCCGGGGCATGTTACTTTGCCGATAAGAGAACGAAGTGGTGAGGAAATTGTTCAAATTGCCAAAACTCTTGTTAAGAATACAGGATATGACGAATATTCGTTACTTTCTCTATCTTCAAACGATTATTCTAATATCAAAGAAGTTATAAAAGAGCTTGCCGTTGATTTTAATGAACACAAGGTGTCTGTATCTTTGCCTAGCCAAAGAATAGACGGTTTTAATCTTGAATTGGCTAATCTCGTGCAGTCTGTCAGAAAATCTACAATGACACTGGCACCTGAAGCCGGCAGTCAAAGATTAAGAAATGTCATAAAGAAGAATATTTCAGAAGAACAAATTTTGAATGCAGCTTTAACTCTTTATGAAAATGGTTGGTCAAGAATTAAACTATACTTTATTGCAGGTTTGCCTACAGAAACTCTTGAAGATATGGATGAAATGGCTGAACTTCTTTCAAAGATTAAATACAGAGCAAAATTAATTAAACAGGAAAAAGGTCTGAAACATGGATTTGATTTAACTTGTACTTTGTCAATTTTTGTACCTAAACCTTTTACTCCGTTTCAATGGGCAGGGCAAATGAATCTTGATGAAGTAACTGCTCATATCAAGTATTTGAAAGAAAAAACAGACAAAATAAAAGGGGTGAAAATCAATTATCACGAGAAATTTGTTTCTCAAATGGAAGCAGTATTAACTAGAGGTGATGATAAACTTTGTAATTATATAGAAGCACTTTATAAAAAAGGTTGTTACTTAGATGCTTGGGGTGAGTATTTTAATAAACATATATGGCAAGATACGGCAGTAGAATGTGGTTTAAATCTTGCAGAACTTGCAGAAAAAGAGTTTGGCTTAACTGAATCTTTACCTTGGGACTTTATAGATACCGGTATTGATAAAACTTGGTTAATTAATGAATATAAACAAGCTTTTGCTCAAGGGTGTGAGTTTGTTATTCAACCTACTTGCGAACAAAAATGCGTAAGTTGTGGTGTTTGTCCAAATTTACATACTAAAAAGATTTTAGCGAAGCCTTATATCCCATCAGAAGCTGCTCTAAAAATCAAACCAGCAGTGCATGTTGACCCTGCATTTGACACTTCTTATCAAAATGAGGTGGTTACTAAATACAGGATAAAGATTACAAAACTTGGTACATTAAGGTATTTTTCTCATTTGGATTGGCAAAATACTTTTTTGAAAGCACTATCAAGAACAGGGTTGAAGATAGCATATTCTCATGGGTTTAATCCTACGATGAAGGTTTCTATGGGCGTTGCTCTGCCTTTGTTTATCGAAAGTCAATGTGAGTTTGTTGATGTAGATTTGTTGGAAGAAGTTTCTGTAGAGGAACTACAAACAAGACTTATCAAGGTACTTCCTGAATCTGCAAAAGTTCTTGAAGTCAAGAAAATGATACCACCATATAAATCTATTGATACAACCGTATATTGGGCTGAATATAAAGTCACTCCGATAGATAAAAAACTTTACAAATTTGAAGAATTAAAGTATAATACAGACAAAGTTTTTTCTCTTGAAGAAATTATTATTTCAAAGAAAAACAAAAAAGGTTTACAAAAAACAATAAACATTAAACCATCAGTTTATTCATATAAGTTTGATGATGAAAGTTTATTCATAGTATTGAGAACCGGTCAAAATAGCGAAATTCCAGCTGTCCGTATTGATGATTTTATGAATTTGATTGGTAAAACGTATGATTATGAAATTGTGCGTACTCGCTTTTTTGACAAAGAGTTACACGAATTGTAGTTTATAAAGGATTTAACATGAAAAACGAAATTACGAGTCAGAAAATCGTTATTGCAGAACGTGATAACATTGCTGCCCTTATTGAGAATGACAAAGTGTCAGAATTCTACATCAACAGAGGTGAAATTCTTTTAGGTGATGTATATTTAGCCCAAGTAGAAAATGTTTTACCTAGTATTGATGCTGCGTTTGTAAATGTAGGCTCTGATAAGATGGGCTTTTTACACGCTCAAGATGTTATGAAAAAAGGTGCTTTACAAGATAAACTTGCACCAAAACAAAAATTAGTGGTTCAAGTTGTAAAAGAACCTACAGGACATAAAGGACCAAGAGTTACTACAGAAATTAGCTTGCCTGGTAGATTTTTAGTATTAATGCCAAATGAAGCCGGTATAAATGTAAGTAGAAAAATATCTTCAGTAAAAGAAAGAGCAAGATTAAAATCTATTGTTAGTCTTTTGAAACCTGTTGGAGTAGGAGTTATCGTAAGAACAGAAGCTGAAGGTCAATCAGAAGCCGATATTCAAGAAGATTTAGAAATCTTGTTAGAAAAATGGAATGGTATAGTAACTTCTGCAGAAACTGTTACGGCTCCAGCTCTTTTATATCGTGACCAAGATTTGTTATATAGAGTTATAAGAGAAGCTTGTACCGAAGATACTCAAGAAATTATTGTAGATACAGCGTTTGCTATGAATCGTTTACAAAACCTTCTTCAAACATGGCACATGAATAAAGATATCAAGGTGACTTTGTATAAAGGAACAGAACCTTTATTAGTTGCAATGGATATACATAAAGAGATAAAAGCAGCATTACAAACAAAAGTTAATATGCCATCAGGTGGATATTTGTTTATTCAAACAACAGAGGCTTTAACTGTTATTGATGTAAACAGTGGTAAGTTTGTAAGTTCTGCAACTCAAGATGAAACAATTCTAAAAACTAATATTGAAGCTGTTCATGAAATTGCAAGACAGTTACGCTTGCGTAATATCGGAGGTATGGTAATTGTTGACTTTATCGATATGACTTCTCGTGTTGATAAACTTGCAATGATGGAAGAATTAGAATTGGCTCTTGAACCTGATAAAGCAAAACCACAAGTAGGTCAGTTATCAGATTTGGGCTTGGTTGAATTAACTCGTCACCGTCAAGGTCAAGCATTAGCAGAAATCTTTGCTAAGAAATGCCCTCACTGCCAAGGTAACGGTTTTATTATGGAAGATATTAAGTATGCTTCTGCAACTGCTGATGGTGAATACAGAGCAAAAGCTGCTAAAATGAAATTACCTTTGAGTGGTTTTAAAAAAGCAGGCAACAACAATAACGGCAACGGTCGTTATAACAAAAATAACAAACAGGATAACAAACCAAAGGTTGAAGAAACTGAAATAATAGAAGAAACAACAACCGAAATGACAGTTGAAGTTGCAAATCCTTCAACAACTGTTCAAGAGGATATGCAAAATGCTGCAGAATCTAAAAAGAAAACAAAAGGTGGCAGAAAGAACTCAAAATACGCTAAAAACAAAGTTAAAGAGGCTGTAGAAAAAGAAACTGCTGAAAAGGAACTTGCAACAGAGGTTGTACCTCAAGAGGCAGAAATTGCCCCTGTAATCGAAAAAGATGCAGATGTAACACCTAAAAAAGAGGAAGCAGTAGTTGAAGAAAAAACTGTTGAAAAAGCAGAAGAAGTAAGTGATAATGTTTCTGAAACACCTGTTGAAGATGCTCCTAAAAAAGGCAGACGTCCAAACAGAGGTAAAGGTAGAGCTAAAAAGACTACCAGAACAACAAAGAAAAAGACAGAAGATGAAGAATAATTTTAAAAAGTTTTTAATAGGTATGGTTTTTGTAATGGCATTTCTTATGCCATTACAACTTCCTTCTTACGCAGAGAATACTGCATTGGATAATGATATAGCAGCAGTTACAAAAGCTCCTGTATCCAGAAAAGCTATTGCATTCAAATTTATGATGGCTATGCTTGGTGTTGCAACCTCATCAGTTGTCATATATGTAGGCTTGAGCATCTATAATAAACTGTTCAAATCTCAGTCTGCAGATGTGGTCGGCTTAAAGAGCTTGAGAACTCCTGAAAACTTTAAAGAATCAATTAATTTGTTTGTTGAAAAAACTGATTGGGATTAATTCCCCTTTTTTATTGTATATTTACTGCCATCTTTGTTGAAGATGATTTGTTTATCTTCGCTAGGGTAATAAATTGTGTTTATTAATTGACCGTTTGGCTTATATTTCCTTGCAAAATAAGGATATGCAGGATATTCCCCGTATAAGAAATCAAGGTTTTGTAATTGTCCCCATATATTGTAATAATAAATTACTCTCGGATTATTTCTTTCTTGTAGAGAATACAGGTATAAAACCTCGAATTTTGATGTGAAATAGCCTTTTAGGTTATTATTCTTAAAATATTTGTAGCCTGATTGTGTTGCATAATAGTTTTCAAGATAGTTTGTATCTTTTTTATGCTGTTGCACAATATCTTTAAACTCTTTTGTTTCAAGTTTGTATATGCAATCTTTTGCAAACAGTGTAGATTTTAATTCTGAAAAGCTATCTGTTGCTAAAGAACTTAATCCGATACCAAGTACAAAAAATAATATCCCTAATTTTTTTAACATAATCCTACCTCGTTTTTTATTATTATACTATAATAATTATATGGATTATTTAAAAAACAAATTTGATGTGATAGTTGTAGGTGCAGGTCATGCCGGTTGCGAGGCTGCAATTTCTTCTGCTCGTCTGGGATTGAAGGTTTTGTTATGTTCTTTGAATCTTGAGCATATTGCATTGATGCCATGTAACCCTGCTGTCGGAGGTCCTGCAAAATCTACCTTGGTCAGAGAGATTGATGCTTTAGGTGGAGTAATGGGTGAGGTTGCAGATGCTACTTATATTCAAATGAAAATCTTAAATTCCTCAAAAGGTCCTGCTGTCAGAGCATTAAGAGCTCAGTCTGATAAAGCCGAATATATGCGTTATATGAGAAATATTATTGAATCTACTGATAATATTTTCTTGAAACAAACTTGTATAACAGAAGTCCTAACCAAAGACGGCAAAGTTATTGGAGCTGTTGATGAATTTGGTATTGAATACTCTTGTCAGTCAATAATTTTGACTACAGGTACATCGTTAAACGGTAAAATATTTGTCGGTTTAAAATCTTATGATGCAGGAAGATTAGGTGAGCGCCCAGCTTTAGGACTTTCTGAATCGTTACAAAAACTCGGCATAAATATCAAAAAATTAAAAACAGGAACTCCTGCCAGAGTTGATAAAAGAACTATTGATTACTCAAAAATGCTTATCCAACCCGGAGATGAAGATTTACATTTTTATTCGTTTAAACCAAACAGACCGATTAGAAAACAAGTCCCTTGTTATTTGACAAGAACAAACGAACAAACTCACGAAATAATTCGTGCTAATTTGGATAAATCGCCTATGTACCAAGGGTTGATTCATGGTGTAGGACCAAGATATTGTCCGTCTATTGAGGATAAGGTTAAACGTTTTTCGCATAATCCTTCACATCATATTTTTATTGAACCTGAAGGCTTGGGAACTTATGAAATATATATACAAGGGTTTTCAACAAGTTTGCCTGCTGATGTTCAGGTGCAAATGTTACACTCCTTGCCTGGTTTAGAGAATGCTCATATAATCAAACCTGCTTACGCTGTTGAATATGATTATATTCCTGCAGTTCAGACAAAACATTCTCTAATGTCAAAGGTTGTTGAAGGTTTGTTCTGTGCAGGGCAGATAAATGGTACAAGTGGGTATGAAGAAGCTGCTGCACAAGGTTTAATTGCTGGTATAAATGCGTTCAATTATGTAAACGGTTCTGAAATGCTTGAGCTTTCAAGAAGTTCATCTTATATAGGTACTTTGATAGATGATTTGGTTACAAAAGATATTGAAGAACCTTACAGAATGCTCACATCTCGTTCAGAATACAGATTACTGTTGCGTCAAGATAATGCAGATGAGCGTTTGACTCCTATTGGTCATGAGATTGGTTTGATTGATGATGCTCAATATCAAAGATTTTTAGATAAACAAGAAACAATAAAATCTGAGATGAATCGTTTGGCAAATGCAAGAGCAGTTTATTCAGAAAAATTGAATAATATTTTGGCAAAACACAATGAACATATTGATAGGACTATGCGTTTTGCTGAACTCTTGAAGCGCCCGAATATTACTTATGATGTATTAAAAGAAATTGATTCTGAAACAAAAGACTTAGATTTAAGTCGTGATATTTATGAAGAAGTAGAAGTTTTGATAAAATATGACGGATATTTAAAGCGTCAAGAAATCCAAATTGAACAGGCTTCTAAGTTGGAAAAATTTAGAATCCCTGAAAATATCGATTATATGTCAATGGAACATATTTCAACAGAAACTAAAGAAAAATTAAATAAAATCAGACCTGTAAATCTTGCACAAGCTGCCCGTATTGGTGGTGTAAAACCTGCAGATATATCTGTTTTAATGGTGCTTTTGAACAGATAATGTTATTTCTCGGAGTTATGTAGTATTTTTTTCTTAGGTAATATTTCTATTGAAAATGTACTTTCCTGCATTTATTATTGATAAAAACGGAGATATGTTTGTGAAAAAGAAATTATTAATCGGAATAATAGCTTTAATCGGGTTTATTACAACAATAAAACTTGCTGTGATTTATTACGAATCAAATTATAATCCTTATGCGTTGTCCAGTTTTTGTTCTATAAATGAGTTTGTCGATTGTGACGGAATTGCCAAGACGACTGCCTCTCAATTCTTGGGTATCCCACTTGCGTATTGGGGTATGGGCTTTTATTTGTTTGTATTAATGCTGTTGTTTATTGATAAGATTAAACAAATAAGGTTTTTAAGCTTTTTAGAGGTATTTAAAAGACCAATGTTTTATATATCAGCTTTAGGGCTTATTTCCTTTTTTATTTCAGTATTGCTGGCATTAAAGAGTGTCTTTATATTGCATAAGATATGTATCTTGTGTTTCTTTACATATATATTAAATGCCCTAATTGCATTAATAGCTACCGATTTTGATAATGGTGGTTTTATAACCTCTATAAAAAGCTCATTTGAAGATTTTATTGACGGTGTAAAAAAATATACTGTGCATTTTCTTGTTGCAGTTCTTCTTGCTGTTTCGTTTTTGACTTATGCAACTGTAGCAAATCCATTTACGCCACAAGTTAAAAAACTGAATTCAATAAAAACATATTTAAAAATGACTACAAATCCATATAGTGTCTCAGGAAATTATTTAGGTTCACCTAACGCAAAGATTAAAATAGAATTATATTCAGATTATGCATGTCCAATGTGCTTTGCTTATAACATTATGATTCATCAGGTTGTTAAAGAGCTTGGAAATGTTTATGTTGAATCTCATAATCTGCCTTTGGATAAAGAATGTAATAAATATCTGAAAAAACAAGTTCATAAAGGTGCTTGTCGGTATGCAAAATATGCTGTGGCTGCAAAAAATCAAGGCAAATATTGGGATATGTCAACATTGTTGTTTGAACATCACCCAAAAACTGATGCTGAGGCAATACAACTTGCTCAAAAATTGGGACTTGATATTGATAGATTTAAGAGAGATATAAACTCAAAAGAAACATTAAAACAAATTACGGCAGATATAGATTATGCAGTTTCTCAATGTGTGTTGGGTACTCCGACAATAGTCATTAACGGGAAAATGTATGCAGGTATAAAACCGTATTATGAATTGAAGGAACTGATAAAAAATAATGAATAATGAAAACAAAATACTTCTACATGCCTGTTGTGGTATATGCTCGGCGTATCCTATACAATTATTAAAAGAGTTGGGTTATACTCCTGTAATATATT
>USCK01000085.1 GCA_900553205.1 uncultured bacterium
TAACAACAAGTCAAATGTAGATTTGGCTCTTGGAGCTTCAGGAGGTGATCAATAATGGAGGGTATTACTTCAAATTATAAAGGTGTTCCTCATAGAGCTATAACAAGAGAACAAATGCAACGTGCTAAACAAAAAGTTCAAGATAACTCAACTGAAATGGCTGTTGGAGGTACAGTTGGTACTGCAACATTCGCCACAATCAGAAATTCAACTAAAATCGGTAACAGTGCTGTAAGATTGGTTCAAGAATCAAAAGTTATTCAAGCTTCAAAAAAAGCAAAAATCTTAAGGATTTTTGAAAAAGGCAAATTCTTTAAAAATCCTATAGTTAAGAAAATTGCAGGTCCTTTAGCTACTTTTGCCGCATTATCAACAGTAGTCGGTTCGGCTTCAAAAATCGCTGATACCTGCACATATTTAGAAGGTCAAAAACCTATTGCAAATGCTTAATTGCTAGTATTTATATAATATGAAAAAGATTTAAAGTATAAAAAGACTCCTAGAAATAGGAGTCTTTTTTATTGTAATTATATTACTTTGTTTTTTATTTTGTAGTTTGTATAAACAAACTAATCAAATCATTTAATGCACCATATTGTTTTTGGTAATTTTGTGATTGCTTTTCTAATGATGCAATTTGTTTTCTGTATTCTTGTATTGTCGCTTGACATTCTTTCGCAGATTCTTTTAAGTTATCTTGAACATCTTGAGCTTCTTTCAATACATTCTTCATAGAAATTCCAAGAGCTTCCATTGTTTGTTTAATAATTTGAGCCCCTGTATGTCTTGTAACTCCACTAGGAAGTTGTGAAATAAGTTTTTTAAGAATAACAATGTTAGGTGGCATTTCCAAATCACTAATTTCAGGAGTGAATTTTGGTGCTTGAACATCTTCTTCAAAAGCTCCTAAATTTATATCTGCAAATGAATTTGAAATGTTATCTTCCATAAACATATTTTGAGTTGGCTCAGGTGCCGGTTCAGGTTCTTTTTCTGCAAATATATCTGAATCAAAAGTGTTTATGTTTGAAAAATCTGCAGGTATTGATGCAGGTTCTGTTTTTTCCTGAGAAATAGCCTCCTCAACACTTGGAATTAAACCATCAACTGCTGCAGGAGTTTCAACGATTTCCGGTAATTCTCCTTCAGATTGTTTTTTTAGTGCTTCTACAATTTTCTTTCCTACACCATCATTAAGTTTGTTATTCAAAGTTCTAACCTCTCTTTTTTTATCTCCTACAGGTTATTATATCCAAAATATTTTTTTTTATCATAAAAAGTAAACTTATGTGAATATTCTTGACAATGTTTGCCCAATATTAGTGTTTGTAATACAATAATTAGTAATGTAGTGACCGGGTTGGAATTAAAAAACTTACCGGTAGTGTATAAATTAAGGAGATATTGATATGAAATCAAGAAACTTTTTGTTTACTTCGGAATCTGTAACCGAAGGACACCCTGACAAAGTATGTGACCAAATTTCTGACGCTATTTTGGACGAATTTTTGACAAAGTATCCACAATCAAGAGTTGCAGCCGAAACTTCTGTAACAACAGGTATGGTACTTGTTTCCGGTGAAATAACTTCTGATTGTTATGTAGATATTCCGTCAGTAGTTAGAAATACAATTAAAGATATTGGGTATGTAGGCGAATCAAGTGGTGGCTTTGATGCTAACACATGTGCAGTATTAACAAGTATTGATGAACAATCAACTGATATTGCAGGTGGTGTAAACAAGGCTTTAGAATCAAGAAGCAACAACGCTGATACTTCTGTTAGCGAAACTGAAAGTATCGGTGCAGGCGACCAAGGTATTATGTTTGGTTATGCTTGTAATGAAACCCCTGAATTGATGCCTTTGCCTATCAGTTTGGCTCACAAATTGTCTTACAGACTTGCTCAAGTTAGAAAAGAAGGTTTGTTATCTTATTTAAGACCTGATGGTAAATCTCAAGTTACTGTTGAGTATGTTGACGGTAAACCTTCAAGAATACATACAATAGTATTATCAACTCAACATGACCCTGAAATTAACGGAGTTTCTGATAATGAACAAGTTCAAGAAATCATCAGACGAGATTTACAACGTTTGGTTATTGATTATGTATTTGAAACAGAAACTATCAAATTAGATTCTGAAACAAAAATCTTAATCAACCCATCAGGAAGATTTGTAATTGGTGGACCTCAAGGTGATGCCGGTTTGACAGGTCGTAAGATTATTGTTGATACATACGGTGGCTACTCAAGACATGGTGGTGGCGCATTCAGTGGTAAAGATCCAACCAAGGTTGACAGATCAGCAGCTTATGCTTCAAGATATGTTGCAAAAAATATCGTCGCATCAGGTCTTGCTGAAAAATGTGAAATCGAATTGGCTTATGCTATCGGTGTTGCAGAACCTATTTCTGTATTTGTTGATACATTTGGTACCGGTAAGTTATCTGATGACGAAATCTCTGATATCGTTAAAGAAAACTTTGACTTGTCACCAATGGCTATTATCAAACATTTTGATTTAAGAAACTTACCTGCTAAAAACGGTGGGAAATTCTATCAAAAACTTGCAGCTTATGGTCACATGGGGCGTACAGATATTAATGTACCATGGGAAGCAACTGATAAAGCTTCAAAATTAAGCCAATACTTAAAAACAAGTTGTTGTGTATAAGCAATAGCTGATAAGTACATAGTTTTAATAAGGTGAGTGTTTATTGCGCTCACCTTATTTCTTGCTTAATATACCTTTACGATTTCCCTTATAAATCTATCTATGGTAGAATTATAGAGTACGTACAATATTTGATGAGGAGTAGATTAGGTTAATTAAATTAACCAATCTAGACATTTATGGGGAACGAATCAGCTGCAGAAAAAACCGAATCGGCCACACCCCGTCGAAGGGAGAAGGAACGAGAACGTGGTAATGTTTCCAAGAGCAAGGATTTAGCATCTGCTCTTGTTATTACTGTGTCTGTAGGTCTGCTTGCCGTTATGGGTAAGTTTATGTTGGACAAACTCCTCGATTTACTCCGTTTTACATTTACTAATATTCACCCTGATACAGTTTGTACAGATAATATTATGTCTATTTTAGCTCCGTATTTTCAGGTATGTGTATCTGTTGTTTTGCCGTTCTTGGTGATACTCGCAGTTGCGGCGTTATTGATTGTTAGATTAAATGTAGGACAAGTATTTGCCATTGAAAAAATCAAATTTGATTTCAACAATATTGCACCAAGTAGAGTTTTACAAAACGCTAAAAAACTTTTTAACCCATTTGAGCCAAGAACAATTGTTGAATTTGTTAAATCTATAATCAAGATTGTTGTAGTAGGGGCGTGTGGTTACGCAACGGCAAATGGTAGAAAAGATGAATTATTTGCAATTCTAGGAGCAGACCCTGCGACATCATTAGGTGTTATATGTTCTATTCTTATAAAAATGCTTATAAATATGTGTTTGGCTATGATAGTTTTGGGTTTGTTGGATAAAAAATATCAAGACTGGGAATATGAAAAATCCATCAAGATGACAAAACAAGAAGTAAAAGACGAATTTAAGGATATAGAAGGAGATCCTAAAATCAAGTCTAAAATTAAGTCTATCCAAATACAGATGTCAAAACAGCGCATGATGGCTAATGTTCCAAAGGCTGATGTTGTTGTTACCAATCCGACACATTATGCAGTTGCAATTAAATATGACAAAACAGTAGCACCTGCACCAATGGTTATAGCTAAGGGGATTGATTATGTCGCATTTAAAATCAGAGAAATTGCGAAAAGCAACAATGTCCCTATAGTTGAAAATCGTCCAATCGCACGAGCTTTGTATAATACAGTTCCAATAGATGGTATAATACCATCAGACTTGTATGTGGCAGTGGCTGAAATATTAGCGTATGTTTATAACAAGAAAGGTAGTAGTACATAGTGAATCTATCAAAGTTGGCACAAATTCTAAAAAATGATGATATCATTCTCGCAGTGGGTTTGGTAGTAATCGTTTGCATGATGATTATTCCTTTGCCGGCTTTTTGCTTGGATATTTTACTTACCGTAAATATATCTTTGGCAGTAATTATTCTACTTGTTTGTTTATATACTCAAGAGCCACTTGATTATTCATCATTCCCAACTGTATTGTTGATTGCAACATTATTCAGATTAGGGTTGAATGTATCTTCTACAAGACTAATTCTCTTAAATGGTGAGGCTGGTAATGTAATTCATTCATTTGGTGAGTTCGTTGTCGGTGGTAACTATGTTGTAGGTTTTGTAATATTTATTATCCTTGTTTTAATTAACTTTATGGTTATTACAGGTGGTGCAACTCGTGTCGCTGAAGTATCTGCAAGATTTACTTTGGATAAAATGCCGGGTAAGCAATTAAGTATTGACGCAGATTTGAATGCAGGTATTATTGATGAGGCGCAAGCGAAGGAAAGAAGAAAGAAACTTGAAAGAGAAACCGATTTCTATGGTACTATGGACGGTGCTTCTAAGTTTGTAAAAGGTGATGCAACTGCAGGTATTATTATCACCTTGGTTAATATTGTGGGTGGTTTGATTATCGGTATGATTCAATTAAAAATGGATCCTGCAACAGCTCTTTCTACTTATACAATACTTACAGTCGGGGACGGTTTGGTTTCTCAAGTTCCTGCTCTTTTAATCTCAACAGCTACAGGTTTGATTGTATCAAGAGCGACAGGTAAAGATGAATCTTTATCAAAAGATATTGATAAAGAAATGTTTTCAGACCCTAGAATCCTAGGAGTTTTGTCTGGTTTATTAATGATATTGGGGCTTGTTCCGGGTATGCCTACATTACCGTTTATGTTAATCGGGCTTACTGCAGGTGGTGGAGCTTTCTTCAAGAGTAAAGAAAAGAAAGAAGAAGTTAAGGAGCAAAAAGTCCAAGAACAAAAACAAGAGCAAGAAAAGAAACTTGAAGCTAAAAAAGATAAAAAGGCTTCAAGAGAAAGTATTATGCAGTTGTTAAATGTTGAAACTATAGAAATAGAAGTCGGATATCGTTTAGTGCCGTTGCTAAATATTGAAATGGGTGGCGATTTGCTTGAGCGTATAGCACAAATAAGACGTCAAACGGCTTTGGATTTAGGTATTATACTTCCGTCTATCAGAGTAAGAGATAATTTACAGCTTGCTCCTAACACTTATCAAATAAAATTGAAGGGTGTAGCTTTGGAATCAGGTGAAATATATCCTGACAGGTCTTTGGCGATGAATGCCGGAGGACAAGCTGAGGATATAGGTATAACAGGTATCCATGCTGTTGAACCTGCATTTGGCTTGCCGGCATTATGGATAGAAGATAAGTTCAAAGATGATGCCGAGCTTGCAGGATATACCGTTGTAAGTCCGTCTGCAGTTATTTCTACTCACTTGACAGAGGTTATTAAGAAAAACGCTGCTGAAATCTTATCAAGAGCTGATGTTCAGCAGTTAATAAACAATTTGAAAACAGAGGTTTCAGAAGAATATGTATCAGATGTTATGAAAGATGTTTCTGTTGCTGATGTTCAATTAATTATGCAAAATCTGTTGAAAGAGAGAGTTGCAGTCAGAGATTTGAAAACTATATTAGAAACTATAAGCGTACATGCTAAAATAAACAAAAATCATGATTATCTGACAGAACAAGTCAGACAGGCATTGGCAAGAAATATTTGTAAGCAAAACCTTGCAGATACAGGCGAATTGTTGGCAATAACTTTAGCACCTGATGTTGAAACAACAATAGCTAAAGGTGTAAGTCCTGACGGTCAAAATCTGACACTTGATCCTGATTTTACAAGAAGATTATTGGATACGCTAAATACAGAATTGGAGAAAGCAATTACAACGACAGGAAATCAACCTGTTATATTATGTTCTTCCCCTATAAGGTTGGTATTTAGACGTTTAATTGAAAGAACCTATCCTCAAATTGCAATTATGTCGTATAATGAAATTACACAGAATGTAAAAGCAAAATCAGTAGGTTTAATAAGAGTACCTGTTAATAATAAAAGATAGAAAGGTGAAAACATGCGTGAATTATTAAAGAAAGATCAAATAGTAACTATTGTTCCACATGATTTTAAAGATACAAATAAAGGTAAGATTACAGAAGTTTCAATGGAAGGTTTCAAAATGAAGCTCAAATATGTGCCAAAAGGTCTGATTCAGAAACATATTTGTGATTTCTATTCATTGACGGATAACGGGTACTTGTATTTTGAATCTTATATCAGAGAACTTGACGGAAATGTTGTTGCTATTGCAAACCCTAAGAAGCACAGATTTTTGCAAAGAAGAAAATTTACTCGTATCAAGTTCTTAGAAGATTTGCAATTAGAGCATGAAGGTACAGTACATAATGTTCATACATTAGACTTGTCTGCAGGTGGTATGAAGTTAAAAACTACTGAAAATATCAATATTGAGTATGAATATAATGTTACTATCAAATTGAATGATGAGATTGAAGTAAATTGTAAATATCAACTAATAAGAGTTGAAAAGTTAGATGACGGTACATATACAATTTCAGGTCGTTTTACTAATCTAAGCAATGTTGATAAAATGTCTCTAGTTCATTTCTGTATGAAGAAAAGTATGGAAAACGATAATAAATAATGGCTAAAAAAGGAAAAAAATCAGAATATTATAAACATAAAAGCAGTTATTTCCGGCGCTTTTTCAGTTTGTTTTTTACCTGTTCAAATGTCTTGATAATAGGGATAGTTTGTCTTGTAAAACATTGGTCTATTGATTTTTATTCTGTAAATGATGCTTTGCGTCATGTGTTTCCTGGGGTGCTGATACTAGGTACTTTGGGGTGGCTTGCAGGTTTGATTCTTGATAATCCTAAAAAGAAACTTGTTATTGATTATAAAGATTTGATTTATGAAGAACTAATCAAGGCGAATGCTCGAATTTCTCCTGAAGAACTTGAGAGAAAATTAAAACTTGTAACTAAAAATAATGAAGGTGAAGAAGGCGAAGAAGGCGAAGAAGAAAACGAAAACTTTGCTTTTGAAGATGCTGATTTTAATTTAGGAGAGTCAGAAGTTGAGCTTTAGAAAACTTATTCGTACCTCTTATAGAAATATTTTGTTTACAACACCTTCGCATTCTCAAAAACTTAGTTTGTTTAAGAAATTCAGGCATGTTTATAAGTATGATGTTTCTGAAACAGATACTCATGCTCCGGAAGAAATGCTGAAAACTGCTGAAGAAAAAGCTTCCAAAATATATGATACAAAGCAAACAAAATTTCTGACAAACGGTTCAACTTCAGGTATCATAGGTGCTGTCTTATCAGTTGCAAACCGAGATGATAAAGTGTTGGTTTGGCGCTTGGCTCACCCATCTCATCATAATGCAATAAAACTAGCAGGTGCTGAACCTGTTTATTATGATTTGCCTGTAAATGAATTCGGTGTTGCAGGTGCTTTTACAAATCCTGAAAAGTATCTTGATGACTCAATAAAAGCTGTTATAGTTACCTCACCTACTTATGAAGGGTATGTTTCAGATATTAAACATATCAAATCCGTTTGTGAAAAGTTTGGTACATATTTAATTGTAGATGAAGCTCATGGCGCTTTATATCCGTTTTGTGATGAATTACCTCAGAG
>USCK01000086.1 GCA_900553205.1 uncultured bacterium
CTTTTGTATTTCTTATTTTTAAATCTGATACTATAGACGCACTGGCTTGTTTTTCTTCTACTTGTTTCAAGAAGTCCATAATGTCAACATTCTTTGGAGCAGTAAAAACTATATCATCACACAAAACAGAAAAATCATAATCTATATGCTTAATTCCGTTTATCAAGATTTTACCATTGGTTGAGAGTTTTAGGTGTTTATTAGGTTTAAAGTCAGATATCAATAGTTCTGAACCTGTAAACACATAATCTTTACCGTTAAAATCTTGTATTGTGTTTGTATATTTCTTTAATCTGATTTTTGCAATAGAGTTCAACTTATTCACAGGCTTCAAATATTGAAGAACTTCTGGTTCTCCCTTTTTATTGAGTTTTAATTGTGACTCTACATTATCAATTCTTACATCTTTAATCTTTATTTCATTTTTGATTAACGGCAATAAAGCTATTTTTAGTTTTACACCGGTCAAAGATGCCAAATGTTCGTTTTGATTATATTTTAAAGTTATAGATGGGGACTTTATAATAATAGAAGGACCAACCTTCAAAACTAATTTTGAAGTATCAAGATTTAGCCCGTACTGTTCTGCAACCTGTTCTTTTACAAGAGGTATAAATTTATTGGCGTTGAATGGAATGAAACACAGAGTTATTCCTGCACAAAGTAATAAACAAACCCCAATCAAAATCTTTTTCATATATACAAAACCCTAATAAAAAACTACTCTCTATAAACATTTTAGTAAATAAATAATAATACTCAAGTTAATTCAATTTCCATTTTCTTTTCAAAGAAGTCAGAGTACCGTCATTTACCATATTAGAAATATTCATATCTATTAATTTTAACAAGTTTTTGGTATCATCACCTTTTCTAACCCCAATAGCATAAAGCTCTCTTGTATATCTTTTTGGTAAAAGTTTTACAGAAGGGTCTGTCAGGGCATAATTTCTAAGAATTGTATCATCTGATGTAATACCTTGGATAGTACCTGCTTTTAATGCTCTATAAGCGTCATGATATGTTTTATAGCCATATACATTAACAGAAGGTATTAACATTCTTATATTTTTTTCTGCTGTTGAACCATACAAAACACCAACATTTTTATTATCTAAATCTGCAAGGTTCTTAATCGGACTACCGGCTCTAACCAAAAGCGCTTGTCCTGCAACAAAATAAGGCTTAGAGAAATTAATTATTGCCCTGCGTTCAGGCGAGGTTGTCATAGTTGCAACAACCATATCAACTTTTTCCACATTCAAGAAATATAAGCGATTAGAAGGTGTAACTTGTACAAATTCGACTTTTGAAGGGTCATGAAAAATATCTTTTGCAATATATCGAGCAATTTCGACATCAAAACCTACATTTTTACCGTTTTCAAGATAACCGAAAGGTCTTGTATCAGTTTTTACCCCAACAATAATATAGCCACGATTTTTTATAGTTTTTAATAAATCCTGACTGACAGAATTTGCCTTGTCCAGTTTATAATCAACTGCGTAAACAATAGCAAGAACAATAGATATTAAAATAAGCCAAAATTTATCGCTCATACGGTATATTAAATAATGAATATGCTATTTTGTAAATACATTTTGTGATATTCTTTTATAGAAAGGATATTTGTATGAACGCATTAGAATATTATAAATTGGGATACTCATGCTCTGAAAGCATTGTTAAAGAAGCTATTGATTTAGGCATTTGTGATGAAAGTATTTTACCTATCGCAACCTCTTTTTCAGGTGGAATAGGTTCAGGTTGTTTATGTGGTGCTGTTTCAGGTTCCGAAATCGTAATCGGACTAATCTTCGGCAAAAACAACAAATTCGGCAACGAACCAATCGCAAGAGCCAAAGCTACTGAATTTATCCAAAGATTTAAAGAAAAATATCCTGCAACATGTTGCAGAGTTCTCTCAAAAGGTTTTGAGTTTCAATCTTTAGAAAGAAAGCAACATTGTATGGAAATTGTTTCCTTTTGTTCAGAATTATTGAAAGAAGCTATACAATATGAACGAGTATAAAAAACGAATATTATTTGTGGGCATACCTGATATGGCATTTATTTGTCTTGAAGCATGTTTTCAAGAACATATAAATATTGTCGGTGTTATGGGACCTAAACCTACACATCACATGTATTCTGCGTTTAAAGATTTCGTAAAAAATAAAGGGCTTAATTTTATTGAATACACAGACCTCAAAGCTCCAGATTTCTTACAAAAAATTAAAGACCTGAATATTGATTTGGGTGTTGTATGTTCTTTTAATTATAAAATTCCGGAAGAACTTTTAAACAGCGTAAAAGACGGATTTATAAACCTTCACCCGTCACTGTTGCCTGAATACAGAGGCGCAAACCCATATTCAAGGGTTATTTTGAATAAAGAAAAAGTAACAGGTGTAACCTTGCACCACATGAACAACGAATTTGATAGGGGCGATATCATTCTGCAGCTCACCTGCCCTATTGAAGAATATGAAACTATGGGTTCATTATTTAACAAAACAAATGAGATGTGCGTAGAAATGCTTATCGCAACTCTAAAGGAATATGAAGTCAGACAATTACCTGCAATTCCTCAAAAACAAGGGGATTTTATAACTGCAGATACAATAACGGATAAAGAAACTTTTATTAATTATAACAATTCGGCAGAAGATATTGAAAGACAAGTAAGAGCATTAAATCCATTCATACTTGCGACAACATTTTTCAGACATACTTCTGTCAGAATTATGAAGGTTGAAGTTGTAAAAAAACATTACACGGATAATATTCCGAACGGAACAATCGTAAAGATTAAAGATAATAATGTTATTGTGAAAACAGGTAGAGATTGTATTGCAATAAAGGTTCTACAATTCGGAAGTTATTTTGCAGGTGATTCTGCAGATTTTATAAAACATATAAACCCAAAAGAAGGAGAAAGATTTTACTAATGGAAAAACTAAACTTTTTAACAGCTGGCATGCCAATAAAAACAGCAGGGAAAGGCTATGAAAGAGCTTTTGAGATTCTTAACGATATGACTCTTGACGGGTTAGAGCTTGAATTCGTTAGAGGTGTTAGAATAAGTGATGTCAGTAAACAAGCAGTAAAAAAGAGTACATTAGTAAAAACTATCCATGCTCCGTTTTATATAAACTTGAACGCAAGAGAAGAAGAAAAGATTGAAGCCAGTATTCAAAGAATTGTAGAAACTGCTGAAATAGCAGATGAGGTTGGAGCATTTTCGATAACTTACCATGCAGGTTTTTATCTTGGTATGGATAAAGAAAAAGTTTATCAAACTATTAGAAATCAAACACAAAAAATAACAGATATATTATCAAATAAAAATGTAAAAGTTTGGATTAGACCTGAAACAACAGGCAAAGCTAGCCAATGGGGCGATTTAGATGAAATAATCAGACTTTCAAAAGAGTTTGAGTATGTGCTTCCTTGTGTAGATTTCTCACACCTGCATGCAAGATATAATGGCATTTATAATACTTATGATGAATTCGCAAAGATTTTTGAAACAATAGAAAAAGAACTTTCTGACAAAAAACCTTTAGAAAACTTTCACGCACACATGGCAGGTATTGAATATACTGCTAAAGGCGAAAAACAACATCTAAACTTTGAAGAAGCAGATTTTAACTACAAAGATTTGCTAAAAGCCTTTAAAGCATTTGATGTAAAAGGCGCTATTGTTTGCGAAAGCCCAAATATCGAAGGCGATGCAAAACTTCTTAGCGATTATTACAAATCATTATAGAACAATATCTTCAGGTTCTGAAAGAACTACATCAGCACCCTTTTGTTCTTCCAACCGTTTTGCTCTATAGCTGTAACCTGCATATATTGCAAGACCAATCAATAACCATACCAAGAAGTATAGCGATGATTCTGATTTTGCTGAGAATTTACAATACATCAAAAGCCCACATGTAACAATACCGAGTATTGGGAACCAAGGACAGAATGGAACTTTAAACGGTCTTTCTCTGTTTGGTTCTGTTTTTCTAAGGATTAAAACAGCCAAACATATAATAATGAAAGATGTAAATGTACCAAAGTTACATAATTCTGCAGAAATATTCAAATCCATAAATAAAGCACATACAATAACTACCAAGCCTGATAACCAAGTTAAAATATGTGGGGTTTTGTATTTTTTATGAATAGCTACAAGTGATTTTGGAATAAACGAATCTCTGCTCATCGCAAACAAAATTCTTGTAGTTCCAAGTTGATAAATCAAAAGTACAGAGGTCAAAGCACACAATGCACCGACAGAAATCAGACCTGCATACCAATCTTTACCTATAGCTCTCATAGCATGAGCAAGTGGCGCTTGAGTATCAACCATATTGAAAGGTATTACCCCTGTCAAAACCAATGCTACAAGAACATATAACAAAGTACATAAAACCAATGTACCCATAATTGCTATTGGTAAATCTCTTTGAGGATTCTTTGTTTCTTCTGCTGCAGTTGATATAGCATCAAAACCGATATACGCAAAGAATATAACGAAAGCCCCCATAAACACACCATCAAAACCGTTTGGCATAAATGGTGTCCAGTTTTCAGGTTTTACATAGAATGCACCTACTACAATGAAAGATAAAATAATAAACATATTTACACCAACCATTATACTTGCAAACTTTGTAGATTCTTTAATCCCTCTGATTAATAAAATTGTCAAAAGTAAAACAATCAATATTGCAGGAAGGTTAATTGCAATCGGGATATCAATAAACGGAAGATGTAGAAACGGCATTTTATCATGTACATTCCAACCGTATTTCTCACACATAGAATACATTGTTCTATAATCATTTCTAAGCCACAATGGAGAATTAACTATAAATGACGGCAATACAGCTTTAAAGCCTTTCAGTAATTGTACAAAATATCCTGTCCAAGCACTTGCAACTGTAATGTTACCGATAGCATATTCAAGCATCAATATCCAGCCGACCATCCAAGCCATAAACTCACCCATTGTTGCGTATGTATAAGTATAAGCACTACCTGCAACAGGCATCATTGCTGCAATTTCTGAATATGACAAGGCAGAAAAAAGACTCGCAACGGCAGCCAAAGCCATTGAAATTATAACGGCAGGACCAGCTCCTAATCCGTCGGAAGTATTTTGAATTGCACTACCGATAATCGTAAATATACCTGTACCTACAACAGCACCTATCCCGATTACTATTAAATCAAAAACATTCAGTGTTTTTTTTAGTTCAGATTTATTACCTGCATCAATTAATTCGTCAGGGGTTTTGCATTTTAATAAATTACTTAGTAACGAGTTCTTTTTCATCTTTTTCTGTACTTATTCTATTCATTTCAATTTTTCTGTTTTTAACATAACCATATTGAAGATAAATTCCAATACCAATTAATAACCAAACAGGAAACATTAGGGCTGAAGAAGTCAATGATTTCATAGAATAAATCATTAAGCCGCCACAACACAAAATTCCTAACATTGGGAATAATGGTGAACAAGGAACCTTAAAAGGTCTTGGTCTGTCAGGATCTATTTTTCTCAATATTAAAACTGCAACACAAACAATAATGAATGATGTGAATGTACCAAAATTACATAATTGCGCTGCAACATCTAAATCTAATGTCATTGTTCCGATTATACAAACCAAACCGACTAATAAAGTCAAAACATGTGGTGTTTTATATTTTGGATGTAATTTTTGGAAAATTGTAGGTAAGAAATTATCTCTGCTCATTGCATACAAAATTCTTGTTGCTGCAAGTTGTAAGACTAGTAATACCGAAGTTAAACCAGCTAAAGAGCCTATAGAAATCAAACCGGCAGCCCAGTTTTGATACATACACATTACATACGCCATAGGCGCTTTTAAGAACCCAGGGTCAATATTAGGTTGAGAAGTACAATACATGCCTGTCAAAACCAAAGCAACAGAAACATATACAACTGTTGTAGCAATTAAAGAACCGATTATACCGATAGGCAAATCTTTTTGAGGGTTCTTACATTCTTCTGCGGCTGTAGCCAAAGCATCAAAACCGATATATGCAAAGAAAATAATAAATGCGCCCATAAAGATTCCACTAAATCCGTTTGGTGCAAATGGAACCCAGTTTGCAGGTTTTACATAAAAAGCACCAACCAAAACAAACAATGCGATAACTGCTAATTTTACAACTACCATAACAGTTGCCATTTTAGTTGAATCTTTTGTACCTTTTATTAATATACTTGTAATAATCGCAACAATTATCATTGCAGGAAGATTGATAGCAAAAGGTATTCCACAAATATGAGGAATAGAAGATGCAGAAAGTCCTGCAGCCTTTAGTTGAATAACTGCATTTTTATAATCACTAATTAACCAAACAGGAGGGTTGACCAACCAATTTGGAAGATATGCAGAAAAACCTTTAACAAATTGCATAAAGTGATTAGACCAAGCACAAGCAACTGCAACATAACCGATTGCATATTCCAGCATTAATACCCAACCTACCATCCATGCTGCAAACTCTCCTAAAGTTGCAAAGGTATATGTATAAGCACCACCTGCGACAGGAATCATTGTTGCAAATTCGCTGTAGCATAATGCAGAAAATATACAAGCAAAAGTAGCAATAATCATAGAAACAACAAGTCCCGGACCAGCACCTAAACTTTCATTACCACCTGCGGCAGCAATACCGACAACAGCAAAAATACCTGAACCGATAATAGCACCGATACCCAAAATAATTAGGTCTAATGCTCCCAATGTTTTTTCTAATCCGGCTTTGTTAGCCTCTTGTAACATTTCATCGGGATTTTTTCTTGTTAAAATTTTTCTAAAAAAGTGGTTAAATAAACCTGTGTTTTGTTTTTCTGTCATAATCTATTTTACCTTACATAATGGGAAACCGAGATTTTCTCTTTGTTTTACATACAGTTGAGCAACTGAAGCTGCCATTGTTCTCACTCGGTTTATAAAATTAATACGTTCATCTTTACTTATAACCCCCCTAGCATCAAGAAGATTAAAAGTATGAGAACATTTTAAAACATAGTCATAAGCAGGTAACACAAGCTCTGCATTAATACAATTATCGACTTCTTTTTGATAATTATCAAAAAGATTAAATAATAAATCACCGTTTGAATATTCGAAATTATATTTTGACTGTTCTACTTCGTTTTGAAGGTATATATCACCATATTTTAAAGAATCATTCCAGTTAATATCAAAAACAGATTCTTTGTTTTGAAGATACATCGCAATACGTTCTAACCCGTATGTTATTTCAAGAGCAACAGGTTTTATTTCTAATCCGCCAACTTGTTGGAAATAAGTAAATTGAGTTATTTCCATACCGTCTAACCATACTTCCCACCAGCTGCACCTAAAGTCGGCGATTCCCAGTTGTCTTCTACAAATCTAACATCATGTTTTGATAAATCAATACCCATAGCCTCTAAGCTTTTTAGATAAAGTTCCTGAGCATTATCAGGAGATGGTTTCAAAATAGCCTGAAACTGAAAATAATGTCCCAAACGGTTAGGGTTTTCACCATATCTTGCATCTGTAGGACGTCTGCAAGGCTCTACCATAGCTACAGACCAAGGTTCAGGTCCTAAAACTCGTAGAAAAGTTGCA
>USCK01000087.1 GCA_900553205.1 uncultured bacterium
TTAACAATTATGGAATATATAATGTTGTTGCTACATTTATAATTGCATTTACATTCCTAAGTGGTCCATTGAGTTCTGCAACTCAAAGATTTTTAAGTTTTGAACTTGGCAGAAAAAACTATGAACAAGCGAATAAAGTATTTAATTTGAGCCTATTAGGATATGTTCTAATGGCATTAGTACTTGTCATTATAATAGAAATTGTAGGCTTTTGGTTTATAAACAGTAAAATGCAAATACCTGATGGGCGATATACGGCAACAATATGGACTTTCCAACTATCTTTGTTTGCATTGGTGTTTTCTTTACTAAAAACACCTTTCGATGCATTGATAACATCTCATGAAAGAATGTCATTCTATGCTTATATGAGTATTATTGAAGTTTTAATGAAATTGGCA
The DNA here is from genome assembly GCA_900553205.1 of uncultured bacterium. Classification (GTDB taxonomy): domain Bacteria; phylum Cyanobacteriota; class Vampirovibrionia; order Gastranaerophilales; family Gastranaerophilaceae; genus UMGS1585. The sequence continues at coordinate 402 of USCK01000087.1, forward strand.
AATGCAATATTGTTGCAGTATGTTACATTTGATAAACTTATTACTTATGCTATAATCCAATTGGCTATTATAATTATAGTGGTGAGTTGTGAGTATATATATAGCAAAAGGCAATTCTCTTATTTCATAATCAAAAGAATTTGGGACAAAGATTTGTTTAAACGCCTTTTGTCTTTTTCTGGTTGGACATTGCTTAGTTCTGCTTCTACAATGGCCGCCAATCAAGGTGTAACTATTATCTTGAATGTCTATTGTGGAGTAGTAGTAAATGCTGCCATGGGAATAGCACAACAAGTTAGTACTTCGATTAATCAGTTTGTCACAAATTTTCAGGTATCCTTCAATCCGCAAATTGTGAAATACTATTCGGCAAGAGAATTAGATCTTATGAGGAAACTTGTTTATCGGGCATCAAAATTTTCATATATGTTATTATTTATGATTATTTGTCCAGTCATATTCAATATTGATTTTATTCTGAAGATATGGTTGAAAACGCCTCCGGAGAATGCCGGACTGTTCTGTGCTTATCTAATGGTTTGGTCATTGCTTGAGTCTTTAATGGCACCATTGTGGACTTCAATTACCGCTACAGGGAAAATAATGGTTTATCATATTTGTATGAGCGCACTTATTATCTTGGTATTCCTTTTGTCATGGATATGTTTGGGATTTGGGCTTCCACCAGAGTCGGTTCTTATAGTAAAATGTCTTGTAGATGTTGTTTTACTGATAGTAAGAATGGGTTTTGTTAAGAAACTCCTAGGTTTTTCTTTGGAATCTTTTGCAAAAGAAGTTATAATACCAGTTTCTTTTACTACATTATTGTTTGCCTTCCCTATGTATTTCGTTTCTGAATTCCTCGCAGAAAGTTGGATGAAATTATTCACAATGTTAACTTCATTTGTGCTTTTATATATACCAGTTACTTTCTATGTCGTGTTGTCAAAACATGAGAGAGGAATGATAATAAAAACTATAAAAAATAAATTTTCAAGATAAATATGACTTCAATTATTTCTACATCAAGAAATGGAAATTTCAAAGTAATTTCCAAGAGAATACCAATGTTAGATTATGCAAGATTATTGACAGCATTCCTTGTAATCTATGGTCATTTGTTCCCTTATGAACCTAACAATTACGTTCGTGCATTTATTTACCAATTCCATATGCCATTGTTTTTTGTCATCAGTGGAATGTTGCATAAATATAATGGCTCCGTGCAGTTGTATAAATATGTCAGAACGATATTGGTACCTGTTGTGTCCTTTGCTTTTTTATTTTTTATAGTCACAGGCTTGTTATATTCCTATGACTATGGTAATTACAAAGAATCTGTCTTACCCGAAATCTGGGGGGGCAGCTTGTGGAATACATATATTAGTTATTTTATTTTTAGCATAAAAGGTATGTGCAAAGGAACTGTGATGTTAGATGGACCTTGTTGGTTTTTGATAGCTCTGTTTTATTGTAAAATATTTACTGACATATGTATATTAAAGAAACTGATGGGAATATTGGCATTGGCAGTACTTTTCTTTGTGTTATGTATGCATGTACATAAGTATTTGTTCGTGGCAAATGCTGTTATGGCAATGCCGTTTTATTGGCTTGGTTATGTTTATAAGGATAAGCTGTTAGCTGTAGCGAAAACGAAGCATCCTCTTGTTTTGTCCTTATTTACTTTTTGTACTGTTTTATTGATAATGTTTATAAATGGTTCTGTTAGTATGTGGAATGTCTCTTTTGGAGCTTATGGCAATTTTAGCATACCTCTTTTTTATATGCAAGGATTTGTTGGAACATTAATGATATTGTCGTTGTGTTCCATAATGAACAAATCTTATCCAATAATAACGAAATGTGCCAATTCTCTAATAAGTATATTAGGATTGCAAGCCCTGTTTATTTTCTTATCTGATAATTTCTTGAAAGTAGAATGGACTTATCTTGAGGCAATATTTGTGAGTAGCGTAATTATGCTATTGTGTATAGGTAGCAATAAAATAATAATTCGGTATTGCCCAATGTTAATTGGAAAATCTAAAAAATAATAAACAATGAATATAGCTTTAATTTTTGCAGGAGGGGTAGGCTCCCGAATGCATACTAAGTCACGTCCCAAGCAGTTTTTGGAACTGAATGGTAAGCCTGTGATAATTTATACGCTTGAGTTATTCGATAATCATCCTCAGATAGACAAGATTGTTGTTGTCTGTGTGGAACCTTGGATTCCATTTTTAAAGAAAATGCTCAAGAAGTTTGAGATAAACAAAGTGGCTACAATTATTCCTGGTGGAGAGACAGGACAGGATTCTATCTACAATGGTCTTTGTGCTACAGAAACGCTTTCCAAAGGAATGGAAGACAAAACGACAGTTTTGATTCATGATGGTGTCCGCCCTTTGATAACGGAAGAAACCATCAGTGCCAATCTTGAAAAAGTTAAGGATAGTGGATCTTGTATCACCTGTATTCCTGCAACAGAGACCTTTGTTGTGAAGAAAGGAGATGGTTCGTTAGATATTCCAGAACGATCAGCTTCTCTTATAGCTCGTGCTCCACAGAGTTTCATCTTAAAAGATATTCTGTCAGCTCATCGTAAAGCAATAGCTGAAGGACGGCATGACTTTATTGACAGTTGTACAATGATGAGTCATTATGGCTATAAGTTAGGCTTGATAGAAGGACCTATGGAAAATATTAAGATAACCACACCTACGGATTATTTTATCTTCCGTGCAATGGTAGAGGTTCATGAAAATCAACAGATATTTGGATTTTAAAAACAATAAAAATGTTTGGATTTAGTAATCAGATTGTTCAAGAAGATTTAGAAAGAATCTATTTGTCAAATATTTCCTGGGATATCTTTAATGGGAAGACAGTATTAGTGACTGGAGCCAATGCTATGCTTGGCACTTATACTGCCTATTTCTTTCTGTTTTTGGCAAAAGTAAAAAACATATCGGTCAAGACGGTTGTGCTGACACGAACTCTTTCGAAGACAGAGATTTTATATAAGGATTTCTTAGGGGAACACTATTTTGATATTATCAATCAAGATATTGTGATGCCTATCCATTATGGAGGAAGTATTGATTATATCTTTCATTTTGCAGGCAATGCATCTCCAAAGTTTATCAATACGGACCCTGTCGGCATATTGAAAAGCAACTTGATTGGAACAATGAATGTTTTGGACTTGGCAAAAGAAAAACAGACTTCACGTTTGTTGTTTGCTTCGACAAGAGAGGTATATGGGGCAGTTTCAGCAACATTATTAACAGAAACTTCATTTGGATATTTAGATCCGATGGAAAATCGCTCGTGTTATCCAGAGAGTAAGCGAGCTGCAGAGAGTCTTCTCAGAAGTTATTTCATTCAATATGGGGTGAATAGTGTGAGTGTTCGTATAGCACATAGCTATGGTCCTGGTATGAAAATTGATAACGATGGTCGTGTGATGGCAGATTTTATATCAAATGCCGTTCATCGTCAAGATATAGTATTGAAGAGTACAGGGGATGCCGTGCGTGCATTTTGTTATGTTTCAGATACAGTAGTAGGTATGATATTAGCATTACTAAAAGGAAAAGCTGGTGAAGCCTACAATTTGGCAAACGAGTTGGAACCATATCCTATAAGAGATGTTGCTAATCTTATTTGCAATAGTTTCCCTGAGAGAAATATAAATGTTATTTTTGCTGGTGAACAACCTAATGGAGGATATTGTAATTATCCACGTGTAGCATTGGATATGGCTAAAATTGAGAAACTTGGTTTTAAGCCACAAGTTAAATTAAATGAAGGAGTAAGACGTACTGTTTTAAGTTTTGATTAGTAGTATGAAAAAAGAAATTACAATGGAGGAATTGAGAGCTATTCAGCTTGATATTCTTGATAAGATTCATGCGTTTTGTACAGAGCGTGGTATTCGCTATTCTTTAGGTGGTGGTACTCTTTTGGGGGCAGTTCGACATAAAGGATATATTCCTTGGGATGATGACATAGATATTATGTTGCCTCGTCCTGACTATGATCGATTTTTGAAAGAGTTTGAAGGTAAATATGCAGAGTTAATTCTTCAACATTATGATAATGACATTACATGTTGTATTCCATTTGCCAAAGTATATGACAATAGAACGGTACTGATAGAGAAAGTTCAGAAAAGTGGAATATACATTGATGTCTTTCCTATTGATGGCCTTCCTGAAGAAAGTAGAATCCATGAATATCTGACTCTGTATCATAAATATCTGCACAAGATATATTTTATGACCCCTTTTTATTTGGTTACGGGGTCTTTAATGAACAGAGTAAAGTATTATGTAAAAAAGGTATTATTTCCACCACGCAAAAAGTATATAGCTGATTTCTATTCATACTTATTGTCTTTCAATTTTGGCAAATCGGTAAATGCCGGTGCCATTTGTGGCGTTTATGCAGAAAAAGAGTTGATGCCAAGAAAGACCTTTGAAAGTTATATAACTGTGGAGTTTGAGGGTCGTCATTATATGGCAATAAGAGATTATGATGCTTATTTGACCAAGCATTATGGTGATTATATGCAGCTTCCTCCTAAAGAGAAGCAAGTGAGTCACCATGTTTTTACGGCATATTGGAAGTAAAGTTTAAAAAGTCTAAAAATAAACAACAAATGATATATTTAGTAGTACAAGATTGGTCTAACACGACCAACAATCATGCAGGTATAAAATACTTGTGCAACCGATTGCAACAAAAGCATCCCGATGAGTTTGAAGTTATTTTGATACCAGATTTTTATCAAGGCTTTTCTTCAAACTTGCTATTGCGTAAGATTAATATGTTCCTTGCACGAAGGAAATTCTTTAGCAGATTGAATCAGGTTTATAGAGAACTGTGCGCTAAGTTGAAAACTGGCGATAAGGTTTTCTTGATGGAATATATGGAACAGCTATGTCCTCAGGTGTCCTTGGCCGAGCGATTAAAACATAGTCATCCTTATCTTTCTATTTATGCAATGGTACATTTGGTACCAGAAAAATTGAATGACGATTTTTCGCAAGAAGAGTATACAAAATGGATAAAGCCTATAGACTACATTGTGACATTAGGTTCTTCTTTGACTAGATACTTTATAGAAAGAGGTTTCGATGAGAGCAAGATAATAACCACGTTTCATTATGTAGAAAACGATTATTATAAAGTAGCGGATAGATTACCATCACGAAAGTCAATAACAGTCATTGCAATGGGGAATCAAATGCGTAATGTATCTCTTTTGCATGATATTGTTTTGCAATTGCCTCAAGTAAAATTTATTGTCTGTCAAGGAGTTGTAAATATGGAAAATGAATTTGCAGACTGTACCAATGTTTCTCTTATCCCATTTGTCTCTGAAGCTAAGTTAAGAGATTATATGGCTTCTGCTGATGTTTCACTAAATGTGATGAAAGATACAATCGGCAGCAATGTGATTGTTACTTCAATGGCTATGGGCTTGGCTATGGTTTGTAGTGATGTTGGCTCTATTCGTGATTATTGCAATGATTCAAATTGCCTTTTCGCTAACACTACCCAAGATTTTGTTAAGGCGGTAAAGGCTCTGTCTGAGAATGTTGATAGATTAAATGGTATGAAGCAGGCTTCATTAAAAAAGTCATCAGACTTGACAATAGGTAATTTCTATAATAATATTAAACCGTATTTTTGTTAGAATGTCATTACGTTATGTATTTTTCTTTATAGCAATGATATTTGCTGTCTTTGGGAATTCTTATATCTCTGACTATATAGGATATACAATGCGAACTACAGTTGCATTTACATTATTACTTATTTATTGTATATTTAAATTATCAAAAGGGGAATATTCTCACAAATTGGATAAATCATATTATCTTTTTTTATGGACAGGCATATTGATATATTTGTTTCATGTTGTTTTGAAGCATAATTACTTTCAAAGTATGTTGACAATGGTTTATTTGCCATGTATCTTCTACGTGTTTTTTCTTAAATTTAATAATAAAGAAAAGAAAATAGTTCAAGTTTCCTTGTTAATATTCTTTGTCACAAACTGCATAATGGCAATTTGGGAACATTATCATGTTGTATATTTTATTCCACATGAAATATCAAGGATGGATTTAGCGGAATCGTGGACTTTCAGAGCGCGAGCAATGTTGGGACATCCTTTGGCTAATGCTTTGATTATGTCAACTATGATTGTCTATATATTAGCAAGCGATTTGGACTTTAAAATTAAAATGCTATTATTTTTGTTAGGCGAATATGCTCTTTTATGTTTTAATGCTCGTTCAGGTATATTGTGTACAACGTGTTGCTCCTTGCCGATTATATTCAAAAATATAAAATTACAAAAAAAGTCAACTCGGAAGTATTATTTCTTAATAATTTTCAGTTTCTTTGTTTATGCAACATATTATGTTTTGAATAGTGATATTGGTGGTCGACTAGTTAATCTAAGTTCAAACCAAGGTTTCTTAAATGATAGCAGTAGCCTTGCAAGATTAGAGATTTTAGATTTTGTAAATTATATAAGCTTACAGGATTTCTTGTATGGCAATCCTGATGGATACGAAAGAATTTTGGTTGTAATGAATTTAATGGGAGTTGAAAATGGATTTGTGACAATTGTTTTGTACTATGGCATCATTGGAGGTGTCCTATTGTTTGTATTTATGAACAAATTCTACTGGAATAATATGAAGAAATTAGGAATGTTAGAGCGTAGCTGCATTTTTATATGTTATTGGGGTATAGGTTTTACAAATCCTCATATAGCATACTCTTTAGCATGGTATTATTTCTTTTTTGATTACTTCGCATTTACTCCGAATAGGATAAAAACTTCTAAATAAATGAAACGATTTTTTAATAAATTGTGCAAAATTCTTTTGGATGGTTTAATTCTATAAAATGATGAATAAATGTTTTTAATAGTTGGACCAAGAAGACATGGTTCTTCTGGTTATTGGCTGTATGATAAGTTGTGTAGTCAATACAGCGTTAAAACTCTATATACACGTATCGATGATTTGGAATCTCCTTCTAAAGAAAAAGTGTTGTATCAATACTGCGTTAAATTAATATTTAATCGTCTGTAAATCAATAACTTATATTAAGAAATGCTTATGAAAACTTAACTATAAAAAGTTGGTCAAGTCGCTGATTTTCAGTAACTTTGCAAATCACAACAAACGCAAAATTATATGAATAC
>USCK01000088.1 GCA_900553205.1 uncultured bacterium
AAGTAGTTTTGAACCTCCGGATTGGCAGGGTCTAGGAAGTAACCGTTATGTTCAGATACCGATGGTGTAGGTCTGTTTTGGTCATAATCTCTCTTGGTAACATTCGCCCAAGATGGATTAATAGAAACAATATTCTTTGGATTGCTTGCTGGATTTTTGTTCCCTATATAAAAAGTTTCAAACCAAATATGAACTTTTATATTTCTTTTGTGAGCTTCGTGTATCCAAAAATCAAGTGCATCAAAGTTTGCATAATCAGGATTAACCTTCACAAAACCTCTGCTCTCCATTGTTTTACTAGGGAAGATAGTCATTCCATGATAATAAGTTTCTATAAATATAGTATTTATTCCGGCTTGAGAAAGTGAATCCAAAACTTTACAAATTTCTTCTTGAGTTTTGAAGGTTGGTCTAATCCAAACTCCTCGAAGTTCACCATCTTTATAAGGAATAGCTGATGCCAATGCTGTATTTGCAGATTCAATAGCCAGTTCAGAGAATTTTTTTACATTTATTCTGCTTTTCATAGCTTTGTTGATATAATTTTCTGCTTGATTAATATAAGCATAAGTTCTTTTTGAATTGTAGCCCGTATGAGATTGCAGATATTTGCTGACTATATACTTAACCTCTTTAATCTGTGCTTGTGCGCTGTATATATAGCTTTCCGATGTCGTGTAGGCTGTAATAACTTTTGTGCTACGGTTTATTGATACTCTCGTTCCGACTGTAAGATTTTTGTTCATCCAGTTCTTAGCTTTGCCATGTCCACTGATAACAAGACCGTCTGCTGGAATAAGTGAATCTGCACCACTGATTTCGGTTACGATATTCCCTCTTACAATAGCTTCTGTTCCAAATTCATTAGTGTTTGTTCTATTACCAAATGTAGAAGTATAAACGACCATTTGGTTTGCGCCTCTAAATCCGGGGAAGTAACTGTTTTTCTTGTTAGTCGCAGAATTAGGGTCAAGCAGGTCTATGGTGTATGATGCTTGATTCATCAAAACTTCGTTTGGCTTTAGAGTGTAGGTTGAAAAAGCACTCTGTGCATTTACTTTTTGTCCTAAAGTTAAAATGCTGAAAATAATTGTAATTATAAATAACTTTCTCATCACATATCCTACTATATACATTTTTACATGCTAATGATACAACATATTTTTCGAGTTTAAGTCCTCTAATCGTAGTATTTTGTTATATAGCTCAAGTCCGTTCTTCTCTTGATATGCAGCTTTGTACATTGAGAGCGCCGTTTTGTAATTCCCCAGCTTTTCGTATATAGACCCCATTTTCATAAATCTGTCATAGCTATACGGGTATGAAATTCCTGATGCCATTTTATATTGGTACAGAGCTTTTCTGTAATATCCTCGTTTGTAGTAATAATTCCCGAAAGAAAAACTTGCATAAGGATATTTGGGAACAAGGTTTGTTGCTTTATAAAAGTTTGATTTCGCAAGTGTATCTTTGCCCATAATATCGTACAAAATCCCAAGCCTTGTGAAATTGAACGGATCTTCTGGTGACATAATTGATAGTACTGAATATCTGTTTAATAAAGGCTGTATGTATTTTTTCTTATATTCATTATCTGTTATCTGTTCAAAATGGTTAAAAAACAGATTAGCCTGATTTGCTAATGCATTTTTATCAATTTTTGAGTAATCAATAGGAACATCATATTCTATATTTGCAAATTGAGTTGCGAAACTTTTTGCATTAAAAGATACCAAAATACAAAGTAATAAAAAGAATCTTATAAACTTATCCATAGCTATCAGTATATCATAATTCGGAGATTTTAATGGCGAACTTAATATTTTTAACTTGTTTTGTTGTTTTCGCATTTCTTACAGCTTTTTCAATGTTGCTGTCAGGATTTATCTTAGGTTATAAATCCCCCGAGAGATGTAAATCCTCGACTTATGAGTGTGGTTTGGCACCGACACAATCTGCTAAATATAATAAATTCCATATCAAATATTTTTTCTATCTGGTTATGGTTTTAATATTTGATGTCGCTTCAATCTTTCTTTTCCCAATGTTTGTAGTTCAGAGTTCTTCTCTAAAAAGTAATCTGTTGATTTTTGCTTATATTATTCAAATCTTTTTGGCTCTTGGTATATTTATCAAATTTTGGAGGAAAGCATGAATTTTATTGTTACGACAATAGATGCAGTTTTAAATTGGGGACGTTCAAATTCTATTTGGCCACTGACATTTGCAACTTCTTGTTGTGGTATAGAAATGATGTGTGCATCGGCATCAAATTTTGATATTGCGCGTTTTGGGTCTGAAGTTTTCAGACCTTCACCAAGACAGGCTGATTTATTAATCTGTGCCGGTACTATTACTCATAAAATGGCACCTCTTTTATTGAGATTATACAAACAAATGCCTGAACCTAAGTATGTAATAGCCATGGGGGCATGTACTTGTGGTGGTGGTATGTTTTCAATGTCTGATTCATATTCTGTAGTAAGAGGAATTGATAAAATTATACCGGTTGATGTTTATTTGCCTATGTGCCCACCTCGACCTGAAGCCTTGTTTGATGCGATTCTTCTTTTGCAAAAACAAATAAAAAAAGAATCTGTCTTAACTCGTGAGGAGTTTTTAACTTCACATCATATATGGGTAGAAGAAGAAAACGGAGTAATTATAAGAAAGGTATTGTATGAATAAATATGATTTTATTCTTGAGAGGTTTCCGGATATAAAGATTTCAGAAAATAAAATTATTGTAGAACATAATTTAGCTGACCTGTTAAAGTACCTGAAATCTAATCCTGAATTGTCGTATGATACTTTGTTTTCAATTATTGCGATAGATTATTCGGAATATATAGAACTAATCTATGTACTGGTTTCTACATATTTGAATGAAACAATAAATGTATCAATAAATGTGACCAATGAAACAGAATCAGTAACAGATATTTACACCTCTGCATATTTTGATGAATGTGAAATCTTCGATATGTTTGGTATTAGATTCAATAATAATAAAAATTTAAAACGACTGTTTATGCCAAAGTCTTGGGTTGGAAATCCACTAAGAAAAAATTATCAATTAAACGATGAGAGGTTAATGTGGAATGAGCAATAATATGATATTAAATTTAGGACCTCAACATCCTTCAACTCATGGTGTTCTAAGACTGATATTAGAGTTAGACGGTGAAAAAATCATATCTTGTGAGCCTGATGTCGGGTATTTGCATAGAGGTATGGAAAAAATAGCAGAATCCAGAAGCTGTATTCAGTATCTGCCAATGGTCGATAGAGTTGATTATTTAAGTGGCTTTTTCTATTCGTATTTATTCTGTAGTGCTATCGAAGAACTAAATTCTATAGAAGTATCACAAACTGCAAATTATATCAGAATAATGATGATGGAGTTAAACCGAATAGCTTCTCATCTTTTGTGGCTTGGAACTTATCTTTTGGATTTGGGTGCAATATCACCTATGTTTTATACATTTAGAGAGAGGGAAAAAATTTTATCTTATTTTGAAAAAATTACAGGTCAAAGAATGATGTATAACTATTTTGTGTTTGGTGGTGTAAGACATTATAATATTGAACTTAAAGAAGTTGAAATATTAATATTATATCTTTCAGAAAAAATTGAAGAATATGAAAAACTTATCTCTGAAAATCCAATATTTGTATCTAGAACTAAAAATATAGGTGTTATAACAAAAGAAATGGCATTAGATTGGAGTCTAACGGGTCCAAATCTTAGAGCTAGTGGTGTTGTAAAAGATTATCGTTTTAATATGCCTATCTATAATGATATTGAATATGATATTATCTTAGATAACAATGGTGATTGCTATAGTCGATATCTTGTAAGAATTTACGAGATGTACGAAAGTATCAATATAATTGAACAATGTATCGATTATTTGAGAACAATGTCTAGCCCTCAAAATTTACCTCAAGTTCCCATAAATAGGATTAATGAAGGTGAAGTTTATTCTTTCGTAGAAGCGCCTAGGGGCCAATCTATGTGTTATGTTTTGTCTGTCGGAGAAGCAACACCTTATCGGGTTAAATGGAGAACAGGCTCCTATTATTCAACCCAAATCTTAAAAGAACTTTTGAAAGGGTGTTGCTTAGCTGATGTTATGGCTATTTACGGTTCTTTAGATGTTGTATTACCAGAGGTCGATAGATAATGAATTTTTTAGAATGTAAGTTTGTAGAACTTTTAAATCAGTTTGGTATTCCTATACCTGTAAGTTTGGTTTTATTCTCAATAATTCCATTTTGTGTAATTCTTTGTTGTTTGGTTTTTGCAGTAATAGTTTTGGTTTTGGCAGAGAGAAAGCTCTTGGGTTGGTTCACACAAAGGAAAGGCCCTAATAGAGTCGGGCCTTGGGGAATTTTGCAAACCGTTGCTGATGCAATAAAACTTTTATGTAAAGAAAACATTGAGTTATTATCAAGTGATAAATTTTTGTTCTCTCTGGCTCCTTTATTAGCTTTTACTTCTGTTATTATGCTGTGGTGCTTGATTCCTTATAATGCAGAATTTCATATTATAGATTCTACTGTTGGTCTGTTGCTTTATTTTGTGATAGCAGGTCTGCCTATGTTGTTTCATTTTTTAGCCGGGTATTCAAGTAATAATAAATATGCTCTTTTAGGCAGTTATAGAGGTTTATCAATAACGGCAAGCTATACTCTGCCAATGATGTTTGTATTAATGAGTATTGTTTATTTAACAAAAACAATGGATTTAAACCAAATCGTACAATATCAGGTCAATGGGTGGATAATTTTAAGTAATATTCTAGGTTTTATAATTCTATACATCTGTTCAATAGCAAAACTGAACCGTTGTCCGTTTGATTTGGTAGAAGCAGAAAGCGAAATTGTATGTGGATATCATACAGAGTACTCGGGTATGCGATTTGCTATGTTTTTCTTAGGTGAATATGCAGAGTTCTTTGTGATGTCTGTGTTAATTGTCGTTCTGTTCTTTGGGGGGTATTTACCACCATTAGGTATATATTTGTCTAATATCTTTTTGGGGAATTGTTCTTTTGCCAAATACTTTATATATTTTGAACAGACAATTTGGTTGTTGATAAAAACATCAATTATCATCTTTTCAATAATTTGGATACGAGCAACCTTGCCACGGTTGACACAGACATCAGTTTTAAACCTGTTTTGGAAATATTTAATGCCGATATCTATTGTTAATTTGATGCTTGTAATTGTCTTAAATATGGGGATTTTTAAGTGAAGAATTTTATAAAATCAATCAGTGCAATTTTTCAGGGCTTGGGTGTTGTAGGCAAACATTTAATAAAGCCTGCAGTGACCGAAGAATACCCTGAACAACAGCCTATGTTGAACGATAGGTTCAGGGGTGTGCATGAACTCTTAAACTGTAGAGCGTGTGGCTTTTGTCAAAAGGTTTGTCCTACAGATGCAATAATCATCAAAAAAGAAGAAGGAAATTTTCGTTACTATATAGATTTGGGAAAATGTATATTCTGTGGAAATTGTGAATATTATTGTCCTGTAAAAGCTATAAAAATGAAAAATTCTTTAGAAAAACCGTTATCAACAAAATCAGGTTTGATTGTAGAACTTACTAATTATAGAAGGTAAATATGCCAATATCTGTGAACTCATTATTCTTTATATTGTTTTCAAGTTTTATATTTTTAGGAGCTTTGTTTTCAATAGTTTCAAAAAATATGATTTATACTCTTTTGTCTGCAATTATTGTTTTTCTTGGTGTTGGTGGAATATTTGCATTACTCGGAGCAATATATAATGCTGTAGTGCAATTATTGGTATATGTTCTTGTTATACCTATTTTGATAGCTGTATCTATAATGTTTATAAAACCTGTTACAGATAGAAAAAGGTTGTTAAAGAACAAGTTTTGGTTATTTTTAAGTGCGTTGTTTTTTATTTTTATATTGGTAGAATTTTTAAGTTTAAACAGTGATATTTTTGAATTAGTCAAAACTTGTACTGTTTATGTAAATCAATATTCTGATTTTGAAGCTATTGCACAGAATCTTTTTAGTAAGTATTCGTTTCTGCTTTTAGAGTTTGGTATGGGTCTTATAATTACAGTAATGGGGTTATGTTATTATGAAAGATAGTATTCTTCAATGTGTAACAACATATCATTATCAAATAATAAGTTTATTGTTGTTTTTTTGTGGGTTATGTGGAGTTATTATTTCCAGAAACTTCCTAAAAATATTAATTTCGCTTGAGTTTATTATTAATGCAATAAATCTTCTGTTTATATCTTTTGCCAGTTATAAATCTGATATGTCGTATATAGGTTATTCTATTGTGCTTTTTACAACAGGGATTTCTGCAATAATTATGGCGATAGGGCTTTATATGTCTTATCTGATATACAAACATTTTGGTACGGTAGATGTTTTAAAAGTTTATGACAAATATAAGGATATTAAAGAATGTTAGAAAATTTAGCTTGGTTTATTCTTATACCCTTATGGTGCGCTATTCTTGTTATCTCAACAAGATTTTCAGGAATTATATTGCAGAAAAAACATGTTGTTCTCATGTCTTGTTGTTCAGTATTATTTCCTTTGATTTATTCGGTTTTGGGGTTGTATATTACTTACAAAAATGAACCTGTAGAAATGTGTTTTAGCTTTTTAAGTATTAATAATCTAACCTTTTCTCTTGGCTTGTATGTAGATATGCTAAGCTCTTTGGTTGGTATTGTTGTATCTTTAATAACGCTTATTGTTTTCTTGTATTCAGCTTATTATATGGAGAAAGAAAAAAGCTTTTCTCGATATTATTCTTTGTTGAATCTGTTTTTGGTTTCAATGTTAGCTTTTGTATTTAGTCCTAATTTATTCCAAATGTTGTTAAGTTGGGATTTGATAGGTGCATTCAGTTATTTGTTGATAGGATATTGGTATAACAAGCCAGTAGTATCAATGGATTCAAAGAGAGTTTATTTGATTAATATTCTGGGAGATATTGCGTTATTCTCAGCTTTTGTTATAACTTCAAATTTTGTTGTTTCGATGACCGAAAATATATCTTTATCATCGTTACCGTTATCAGAGATAAATCTTATAACCTCATCTCTGTTGGCATCGACAACTCCTCAAATGTATTCTGTAATTGTGATATTGTTCGTTGTTGCAGGTATCGTAAAATCTGCACAATTCCCAATAAATTCTTGGCTTATAAACGCAATGAGTGCACCAACACCTGTTAGTGCTTTGATACATTCGGCTACACTTGTAATGGCGGGTGTGTTTTTGTTGTTAAGGGTTTTTCCTGTTGTTGCATCAGATATGTTGTCAGTTAAACTTATAATTGCCATAGGGTTTATAACTGCTATTCTGACCTCTTTGGCAGCTTGTGTACAAACAAATATAAAGAAGGCTCTTGCATATTCAACTTCGGCACAGTTAGGATTTGTGTTTGTGGCGCTAGGTTTGTTTAATCCTGTTGCAGGAATTATATATTTACTGGCTCATGCCTTTATTAAAGCTCTTATGTTTATGTGTGCTGGTAATGTAATAAAATTAACTGAAAGCAAAAATGTTATGTTTATGGGGAATTTAAGGAA
>USCK01000089.1 GCA_900553205.1 uncultured bacterium
TTTAGAATCAACAAGTATTGTTTTGTCGTTTTCAGCTATTCTGTTTTCAAGGTTCAAGTTGAAATCTTTTTTATTTTAAAGTGCAGCATATAACAATTTAAATTTGCTTACACATCTTAAAATTTATTTTCGGTTAAGTGATTAACTCTTCATCAGAGCCTTTATTATCATATTCCTTTAAAATCTTTTGTCAAGTATTTATTTTCTACTTGGTTTACAAAACTTAATTTCAGTTTTGTGTTAATAATTCCAGCTATTTATATTATTAAAGTTCATCGGTGCCTTTCGTTTTGGTATCCCCTCTGTGTCCTTGGCACAGTTATTATACTAATACATAAAAAATAAATTGCAAGCATTTCTTTTAAATTTTTTATTAAAAACTTATAATTACTTAATATTTTTGTTAAAATCAACAAAATTCTGCCCAAAATAACAAAAAACCGACTGCATAACAGCCGGTTTTGATTGAAAATATAGTACAATATTAACGTTTTGAGAATTGGAAACGTTTTCTTGCTCTTTTTCTACCGTATTTTTTACGTTCTTTAACTCTTGGGTCTCTTGTTAATAAACCTTCTGAACGCAATACAGTTTTGTATTCTTCGTTGTATTTAACCAAAGCTCTAGCTATACCATGACGGATTGCTCCTGATTGAGAAACAATACCACCACCAACAGCTTTAACTTTTACATCGTATTTATCTTGGTTATCAGTTAAAACAAGTGGTCTATAAATCATCATTTCAACTGCTGGTCTGTTTCCGATATAAGCACCTAATGTTTTACCATTAACAAAAATTCTGCCTTTACCTTTAACAAGTTTAACCACTGCGATAGATGATTTTCTACGGCCGGTTGCCATAATTTCATTAGATTGTGCCATTATTTAGCCTCCTTTTCTATCACGATTGGTTTTTGTGCAGCATGTGGATGTTCAGAACCGGTGTAAACTTTTAGTTTAGTGAATTGTTGAGCACCTAAAGTATTGTGTTGTAACATACCTTTTACAGCTTTTTCAATTAATTTAGTTGCGTCTTTTTCACGAACTTCTTTTACACTTGCTGACTTTAATCCACCAGGATAACCTGTATGGTGATAATAGATTTTATCAGTTTCTTTATTACCTGAAACAACTACTTTTTCAGCGTTGATAACTACAACAAAATCGCCTGTATCAACATTTGGAGTGTATTCAGGTTTATTTTTACCTCTTAAAATGTTAGCAATTTTTGTTGCTAAACGACCTAAAACTTCGCCTTCAGCGTCGATTAGATACCATTTTCTTTCAACTTCTAGAGGTTTTGCTGAATATGTCTTCATGCTTTATTCTCCGTATTATTAATTATAACTTACTTCAACTAATGTAAGCCCATAAGGACTCACCGTACGTCCAGCTTTTGAACGATTTTTGGACTCCAAAACCTCAAGCATATACTCAGGTTTCAGATTATGACCTTCTATTTCTAAAAGGGTGCCGATAATTGTTCTTACCATATTATACAAAAAACGATTTCCTATAATATCTACAACAACCTTATCTCCACTACGCCTACACGTAGCTTTTGATATAAAACAAATTTTGCTTGGGTTAAGCGTTCCCGAACTTTTGAAACTTGAAAAATCATGTTCACCTAACAAATAATTCAATGAGTTTTGCATTCTGTTAATGTCAACAGGAAACTTAACTCTCAACAAATCACCGTCAAACGCATTTTTACATCTTCTGTTTATGAACTCGTATGTATAATGTCTTGAGATAGCAGATTTTTGAGCATGAAAATCGTTAGGTACAACCTTCAAATCCGAAACCGATATATCAGGTGGTAATATCTCATTCAGGCTATAAACAAAGTTTGAAGCAACAATATCTTTATCTATATCAAAATGAACAACTTGACCTGTTGAATTAACTCCACTATCGGTACGTCCGGAAAAAATTGTTTTTATCGGCCGATTATTTTTATCAATGGGGCAATTACTTGCCCCATATATCAAAGTACAAAGTGCTTTTTCCAGTTCTCCTTGTATTGTCGGTTTAAATTCTTTACCAGCCTTTAATTGTAATTGACTTCCGTAATAATTCTTACCTATATACTGAACCAGAAGTGCATAGCGCATTCAATTATACCAACTGAATTAATGCCATTTCAGTAGCATCACCACGTCTTGGTGGTAAACGATAGATTCTGGTGTACCCACCTTGACGTTCTGAATACTGTTTAGAAATTACACAGAAAAGCTTTCTTAATACAGTTTGAGGAGCCAATTTCTTGCCTTCTTGAGCTGCATCAAATACTTCAGCTGTTTCTAAGTCCATGTATTTTCCTGTTTCTTTATCAAAGATAAACTTAGCAGCTTGTCTTCTTGAGTTCAAATCACCTTTCTTTGCCAAAGTGATAATACCTTCTGCATATGGTCTTAAAGCTTTTGCTCTAGCCATAGTAGTTTTTATTTCACCATGAACAAAAAGTTCGGTAGCCAATGAACGCAACAAGGCCTTTCTTTGGTCTTGAGCTTTGCTAAGCGTATGTTTCTTACATTGGTGTCTCATTTTTTTGTTTCCTTATATTTTAATTTACTATTAATTTTATTCTCCGATTAGAACACCATTTTCGTCCATTTCAGGATTTGGTGCTAAGTCTAATCCATGTTCGTGCAATCTTTCAATAACTTCGTCTGAAGATTTTTTACCAAAGTTTTTGATATTTAATAAATCATGTTCAGATTTCTTTAACAATTCAGCCATTGAATTGATACTTGCACGTTTCAAACAGTTGTAAGCTCTTACAGAAAGTTCCAATTCTTCGATAGTAATTGAAGGAGTTTCTTCTTCTTCAACAGGTTCTTCTTCTTGAGCTGTTTCTTCTGATGTAAAAGCTTCGATTACAGGAGCGTTTCCGGTGATAGAAGCGATTTGAACAAAATGTTCAATCAAAAGATTTGCTGCTTGAGCTAATGCTGAAGCAACTTCAACTGTACCATTTGACCAGATTTCTAAAGTTAGTTTGTCGAAATCGATAGATCCACCAACACGAGTGTTTTCTACATCGTATTTAACACGTTTGATTGGCATGAATGTTGCGTCAATAGGTAAAACATCAATAGATGCCATATCACCTGCAACACGAGGAACATCGTTTGCAACATAACCTTTACCTGTTTCAACAGTAAATTCTGCGTGGAAGCTACCACCGTCTGCAATAGTACAAATTAACCAATCAGGGTTTACAACTTTAACCCCTGCAGGTAATTGGATATCACTTGCAAGAACAGCGCCAGGTTTGTCGATATCAATTCTCAATGTTTGAGGTTCTTTTGAATCAGTTTTAATAGCTAAACCTTTTAAGTTTAACAATACATCTACCACATCTTCCAATACACCAGGAATAGCTGTGTATTCATGAGTGATACCTTCGATTCTTGCAGATGTAACAGCTGTACCTTCAAGACTTGAAAGTAATACACGTCTTAGTGAATTACCTATTGTAATACCAAAGCCTCTTTCCAATGGTTCAATAACAAATTTTCCGTATTGCGAACCGTCAGAACTTGTTGCAGTATTTACAGTTTTTATTTTTAATTCCATGTTTAAATTTCTCCTATCAATTCTATTATTTAGAATAATACTCAATTACAAGTTGTTCTTTGAAATCCGGATCCATTTCATCTCTGTTTGGAAGTCTGTCAAATGTAAATTTCAATTCATCTTTATCAACTGTAATCCAGTTAGGAGCACAAGATAAATCGATTGTTTCCATAACAGATTTTATGTAGTTAGCACTCTTAGCTTTTACTGCAACTACATCACCTGCTTTAAGAAGATATGATGGAATATCAACTTTCTTACCATTTACAGTAACATGACCGTGGTTAACAATTTGTCTTGATTGTTTTCTTGTTACACCGATACCTGCTCTGTATAATGAGTTATCAAGTCTTGATTCAAGAATTTGTAACAAAATAGTACCTGTAACACCTTTTTTACGTGCTGCTGTATTGTAATATTTTGCAAATTGTTTTTCAGAAACTAAGAAAGTATATCTGATTTTTTGTTTTTCATTTAAGTGAATTGCATATTCAGAAAGTTTTTTTCTTACTGCACCATGCTGACCTGAAGCATGTTGTCTCATAGAAGAAGTTAACTTTCTGTTAGATAAATCTTTAACTCCGAAATTACGGAATAATTTATTTGTAGGTCCTGTATATCTTGCCATACAGTTTATTCTCCTTTAAATTGTAGGTGAGGCACCTATGACTCGAAACCTCGAGCTCTCACCGAATTGTACTATCTATCGCAGATTATACTCTACGTTTTTTAGGTGGACGGCATCCGTTGTGTGGAATAGGTGTTACGTCCTTGATTAATGTAATTTCAAGTCCTGCTGCTTGGATTGCTCTGATAGCAGTTTCACGACCTGAACCTGGACCCTTGATATAAACTTCAACTTTTTTCATACCTTGATCCATTGATTTTTTTGCTACTAATTCTGCAGCAGATTGAGCTGCAAATGGAGTACCTTTTCTAGCACCCTTAAAACCGGTAGCACCTGCTGTAGCCCATGCTATAGCATTACCTTGTGTATCAGTAGAAGTAACGATTGTATTATTGAATGTTGATTGAATATGTACAACACCTTGCAATACATTCTTCTTTTCTTTTCTTTTTGTTTTTTGTGGTCTTGCCATTTTTATTTCCTCTATATTAATTAATAATTATATTATTTCTTTTTAACTAACCTTTAAAGACTTATTTCTTTTTAGAAACCGGTCCAGTCTTTTTACCACGTCTTGTTCTTGCGTTAGTTTTTGTTCTTTGTCCTCTGCAAGGTAAGTTTCTTTTGTGTCTCATACCTCTGTAAGAGTTGATTTCTTGAAGACGTTTAATATTCATTGTGATTTCACGACGAAGGTCACCTTCAATGTGATAATTTGCTAATTCGTTTCTTAACAATTTAATATCTTCATCTGTTAAATCATCAGTTCTTAAATCTGGTGAAATACCTGTAGCTGCTAAAATCTTTGCACTTCTAGTTGGTCCGATACCGAAGATATAAGTAAGTGCTATTTCAATTCTTTTATTACGAGGTAAATCAACCCCTGCTAGTCTTGCCATTTAATTTTCTCCTTTTCTGTTGTTAGATTTTTTTCTGTAGGAGGGATAAATACTTCCTCCCCACCGAGATTTTAAGTCCTTCGGTCAGACTGATTAAGATTAACTTTTCGGTTATTTGCTCTTATTTCGTTTAAATCATTATGACCTGTTACTCAATCAGAGCCTGCCCCAAAAATTAACCTTGTCTTTGTTTGTGTTTAGGGTTTTCGCAAATAACTGCTACTCTACCTTTTCTTTTGATAACCTTGCATTTGTCGCACATAGGTTTTACTGAAGATCTTGTTTTCATAGTAATTTTCCTTATATTAATGTGTCATTATTTCAATCTGAATGTGATTCTGCCTCTTGATAAATCATAAGGTGTCATTTCAACTTTTACTCTGTCACCCGGTAAAATTCTGATGAAATTCTTTCTGATTTTACCTGAAATATGAGCCAAAATTTCATGCCCGTTTTCAAGTTCTACTCTGAACATTGCGTTAGGCATTGATTCAATAATTGTACCTTCTATTTCGATTACGTCTTTTGCCATTTAGTCCTCTTTACTATCTATATTTGGCTGCACAAAATGTGCCTTTTACAATAATATTCGCTAAAAGTCTGAATGCAAGTATTTTCGGGTAACAAGTTAACAAAATTACATAAAATAGTCCAGTTTGTTTTTATCGTATTACAACACTTTGATTAATTTTAAAAACATGCAAGTTACATACTAATAATGGGTTTTCAGACTACATCTTACTCTTTCGAAAATAGTTTAATTATTTGTTAATTAATAAAACAATCATTAATTGTATGTAAAGAATTGTAAATTATTTAAGAAGAAAAAGGCAATTTTTGAGTAGTTATATACTTTATATATACATAAGAGAGAAATAACGGAGAGTTTGAAAATGGTCGCACCAATCGATACAATTAAAACCAAAAAAGCCAGTCAATTAAACACTCAATTAAATGTTTATAAAGAAGGCAAAACTCAAGCTATCCAAAAAATTAAAAGTGGTTCAATTTTTAATACCGATAATCAAAAGCTCAACGCAAATGCCACTGATTCAATCTTTAACAACCCTGCATTAAAAGGTGTTTCTAACCAAGCTGCAGTTGCTCAAACCAACGATAACCAAAACACCGTATCTAATGCAACATCTGTAAATCTAAGCTCAATAATCACAAAAACTAATGACTTGATTAATAATGTAGTTCAAAAATTTGAACAAGCTATCGACAATATCAAAAACAGTTTGGCTGAATTGTCAGCATTAGCTTCACCTAAAACTACTGGTCAAGCAGTAAACCCTCAAGAAAATATGCCAATGGATAATAAAGGCTCTGAAAATAAAGCTGCAAGTGGACAAGACAGACAAAAACCTAATGTCGGTTTTGGTCAAGAAACAGTAACCGATAAATCAACTACAGAGGCAAAAGAGGACAAAAAGGCTGACAAAGAGGAACGAGAATCCAGCACTCAACTGGCTCAAAATGCTTCTGAAATAGATAAAGCTACAATAAAGAAAATCGAACAACAATATGACCAACACTATCAAATGGGCACAAACGGTATTGATTCAATCTTCAACGAAATCGAAGATATGACAACTTCTGCAAGCTAATCAATATTTAACAAACGCAAATATTCTTTCTGCAAAAACTCCTTGTACGGATTAATCTTTATAAAATCCCAAGGGAGTTTTTGATTTATATCAATATTACCTTCTGCAAATTTATCTGTATCAATTCCGTATTTTTTAGCAGAAGATTTATAAGCGCCGAGTTTGCCCCCCTCTTTATAAACATCAATCAAAAAGTCCGTAAGTGATGAATCCCCTCGAGATAAAACAGCCTGATAATAATCCCATTTAGGACTTGAGAATTTGAACTTTACTCCCATTTTATGAAACTCTTTTGAGAGATATTTTTGTTTCTTTTCTAAAGACTTGGTACTTTCCTTGCCACACCACTGAAACGGAGTATGAGGTTTTGGGACGAAGGTTGAAAAAGAAAATGTTATATCAAAACCCTTATTAACCTGTTTCAATTCTCGCCCCAGTCTTAAAAACTCATCAATATCCTCTTGCGTTTCGGTTGGAATACCGAGCATTGAATATATTTTGACACCATTCAATCCGTTTTCACGCATAATTCTTACAGCATCAAATATTTGTTGCTCTGTGATATTTTTATTAACTACTTTTCGTAATCTCTCAGAAGCAGCCTCAATAGCAATGGTTGAATGTTTCTGCCCTGCAACAACAAGAGTTTTGACAACATTAGGTCTAATTGCATCAACCCTTAGCGAGGACACGCTCATTTCAATGTTTTCGCCACCTTGAATACGGTTATAGATATATTCACAAATATCATCGAATCTTGGGTGAGAAGATATCAAAGCCCCTAATAAGGCTATTTTATTTGTATATTTAAGTCCCAGTTCTATTTTTTCAATTATCGTTTCATATTCTACAAAACGTACTGGC
>USCK01000090.1 GCA_900553205.1 uncultured bacterium
GGCTTCTTAAACTCAGGTTTGACTTCTTTTATTAAATCTGAAACTCGATTCATCTTTTCATATTCTTTTCGACATTCAGGACAAGCCAAAACATGTTCTTTTAAAGTCTTTTCGTTTGAAAAAATAAACAGAGATTCAAATTTATTACATTTATCGTTCATTTTATTACCTCTTCTGTTTATATAACGATTTAGAAATTAAAATGTTCATTTTTTATTTTGGGATAACTTACAAATGTTTACATTGCAGATAATGAGAAGATTTCGTAGATTTCTTCATCAGACAATTCTGTAATAATCTTTTCACCTTCATATACAGCCAAATCAGCAAGTTCTTTTTTAGATTTTAACATTTCATCGATTTTTTCTTCAAAAGTTCCCAATGTAATCATTCTATGAACCATTACATTATTCATTTGACCAATACGATAAGTTCTGTCTGTTGCTTGTTCTTCTACAGCAGGGTTCCACCACAAGTCATAGTGAATAACATTTGTAGCACTTGTTAAGTTCAAACCTGTACCACCTGCTTTTAGGGAAAGTACCATCACATGATTATCGTCTTTGTTTTGGAATTCTTCAATCAATTTTTCTCTCTGTCCAACAGCTAATGAGCCATGGAAGAACAACGGAGTTTCGTTACATTCATCTGTTATAATTCTGCTTAAAATATCACCCATTTCTTTGTATTGAGTAAATATAAGAGTTTTTTCATTATTATTGATTATTGAGTTTACTAAATCAATACATTTTTCAGTTTTCCCTGACATTTCTTTTGTCATTTCACCAGTCTTTAAGAACTGATATGGGTGGTTACAAATTTGTTTTAAAGATGTAATAAGTTTAAAGATATTACCACGTCTGCTGACACCTGTAAATCCTGATATCTTATTCATCATTTCATTAAGCGTTTTTTCATAAAGCATAGCTTGAGGTTGTGTTAAGTAACAATAATCATTGATAACAACCTTATCTGGCAAGTCAGAGATAACAGACTTGTCTGTTTTTAATCTTCTTAATACAAATGGAGAAATAGACATTCTCAATTTTGAAGCCCTAGAGGTTTCTTTGAATCGCTCGATAGGAATAGCATAACTCTTTTGAAATTCTTTTATTGTGCCTAAATATCCTGTATTAATAAAGTCAAATATACTCCACAATTCCGTAAGTCTGTTTTCTACCGGAGTACCTGTCATTGCAATCTTGATATCAGATTTTAGAATCTTGATAGCCATAGTTTGTGCAGTATCAGGGTTCTTGATATTTTGAGCTTCGTCAACAACAATCATCCCCCAATTATGCTTCTTCATTTCTTCTGTATCAATACGCATGATTGCATAAGTAGTCAAAATAACATCATTTTTCACATCAAGTTTTCTATCTAAACCATGATATTTTGCGACCTTCAATTCTGGAGCAAACATTTGTAACTCTTTCATCCAGTTTCCCATAAGAGTTGTCGGACAAATTACAAGTACAGGATTTTTAAGTTTATTTTCTTCTTTAAGCTTCAAGATTAAACTAATAACCTGAATTGTTTTACCTAGCCCCATATCGTCTGCCATACAACAGCCAAAACCTTTTGAGACATTAGTCCAAAGCCATTTTAGTCCGGTTTGTTGGTAAGGTCTTAATGTTCCCTTTAAGTTGTTTGGTGGTTCTACATCGACGGCTCTAGCAAAATCTTTTATAACATTTGCATACGCTTCATCGTAGTTGAAATCATAATCTTGAATTCTACCAGACATAGAGGCATGAAGTAGTTGTAGCCTTGTCATTTTCTTATGATTAGCATTTAAGATTTGCTCGGTTAGTTTTTTACCTTCCTCTTTATCTATTAAAACATATTTATCATGATATTTTACTAAACCAGAATTCTTTTCAACAAGCTTGTTGAAATCTTCAAGAGAAATTTTTTCGTCACCTAAAGACACTTCATAAGAAAATTCAAGAATATCGTCTAAAGATATTGATGTTGAAGAAACCGTGTTAAAGATTTCCATCAAATCATCTGAACGCTTTTCTTTTACTCTTGCATTAATTGACGCTCTAGGAACAATGATATTTGTTAATTCTTCAGGTAAGATAACTTCTATTTGTGCTTTCTGCAAATAGTATGATGTTTGTGCAATTATCTTATAAACTTCACTTAAATTTAATCTTAATGCTAATTTTTCTTCATCTTCAAAGAGTTTTTCTAGTTCAGGCATGTATCTTAAAGCAAAGTTTAATTGCTTTTCAATAATCCTTGCGATATCAGAAGAATTTGCGTCCCAAACAGTATCTTTAACATACAATTCGTCCATAAGGATTGATTCATTGTTTTTACGATTTTTTATGTGGATTTTTAATTCAAAATCTTCACTATTTTCTATTTTATTTATTTGGAAGAATGGTATAACATCGTATTTGCCCAAGTATAATTCATCAAACCATTGAGCAAAATTTTCAGCTACATCTTTACCTTTTAGTAAAGATTTTTGTTCCAAATCCTTTAGCAAATAACTGCCTGATTTAACATCTTTGAATCTATAGCTTTTTATATGTAAGAACTTATAAACAACATAATTTAAATAATCATGAACAAAATCACTAACAAAGTTCTTAGGGCGCTCACCTTTGATAAATAGATTATCTGGCAAACATTCTTCTAACTCGTTAATGATTCTTGCAATTTGTTGATTTTGAACTATCGGTTCATAAACAATTCTAAAGAAGTTACCTCTTGTTTTAACAGTAGGTATAAAATACAATTTCTCTACCAACTTCATAACAAACTGAGTAAGTTTATTAAAATAAACAAAAGTTTGTGTAACAGCAGAGAAATCGATTATATCCCCAAACCCTCCAAAATAATCAAGAACGATATCTAAAGGCATTATATAACCTATTTCACCATTCAATTCTTTTGGAGAGAATCTAAACATTGAGCCTTTTGATTTTAAATAAAACTGAAAATTATTTGTAGGTGTTACAAAAAACGATAATTTTCCAGCTTCATTTATTAAGAAGAAATCTGTATTTCTAACCGGAGAATTCGGACTCAAAAATATTCCGGCAAATTCATCTTCAATTAATTGATATATCAAACTCAGAGTAAATCTAAAATCCTTATTCTTGAACCCATCAGGATTTTCACTTAAGTTTAGAAATAACTCATCTACATTATTTTTTTTGAATGATAAATCAATATCTAAAGATTTTGCTTCTGTCATATTTCTCCTATTTTATCAAAGATTCAGCGTCCATTTCTTTTGGTTGTTTAATACCCAACAACTCTAAAACTGTTGGCGCTACATTACATAACGCACCATCAGATTTTAATTCAATTTTATGGTCGGGATTTATAACCACAAAAGGAACCATGTTTGTTGTATGTGCAGTTTGAGGTTTTCCTGTTGATTCGTCAACCATCATTTCTGCATTACCATGGTCTGCAGTCAAAAGCATTGTTATATCTTTTTCACGACATTTTGCAACAATTTTTCCGACACATTCATCAACCACTTTACAAGCTTTTGTAGCAGCTTCAATAACACCTGTATGACCAACCATATCAGGGTTAGCAAAATTTACAAGAATAAAGCCGTATTCTTCGTTATCGATTGCTGACAATACATTGTCACAAACTTCATAAGCACTCATTTCAGGTTGCAAATCATAAGTAGGAACCTTTGGTGATGCAACAAGCTTTCTTGTCTCATGAGGTTGAGGTTGCTCAATACCACCATTAAAGAAGAATGTTACATGCGCATATTTTTCAGTTTCTGCTGTTCTGAACTGTTTAATACCGTTTGCTTCTAAAACATCACCTAAAATATTTATTAATTTTGTCTTTTCAAAAGCAACAGGGAATGTGAATGTTGCATCATAACTTGTCATTGTTACATAGAAAATATTTTTCAAAACTTTCTTTCTATCAAAACCGTCAAAATCAGCAAAGTTTATTGCTTTTGAGATTTCTCTGGCTCTATCAGGACGATAATTGAAGAATATAATAGCATCATCATCTTTTATTCTTGAATCATCACCATCTATTACTGTAGGTAACACAAATTCATCTGTTTCATCTGTTGCGTATGATTGTTTAACAGCTTCTATTGATGAATTTGCGTGTTCACCTTCACCCAGTACTAAACAGTTATATGCTTTTTCTACTCTATCCCATCTGTTATCTCTATCCATTACATAATAACGACCTATTACAGATGCGATTTTTGGAAGCCCGTATTTCTTCAATTCGTCTTCTATTGGTTGTAGATAAGTACAAGCACTTGCAGGAGGAGTATCTCTACCGTCTAAGAATGCATGTACATAAACTTTTTTAAGTCCACTATCAGCAGCCATTTTAATTAAGGCTTCCAAGTGTTCAAGTGATGAATGTACACCACCTGTAGATACTAAACCATAAATATGTAGTGCAGAATTATGTGTTTTTGCATGATTAATTGCACTCAAAAATTTTTCGTTTTTATAAAAAGAACCGTCTTTTATACTTCTGTTTATTTTTGTCAAATCTTGATAAACAATTCTGCCGGCACCTAAATTTAAGTGACCAACTTCAGAATTTCCCATTTGGCCATCAGGAAGCCCTACATATTCACCATCTGCATGAATTTTTGTAGATGCCTCATCTTTTATTAATTCTGGAACATTTACAGGATGTGCAAGACTTGTTGCATCGTGTTCAGGGTGTCCTGCGTTACTGATTCCCCAACCGTCCATAATACATAATAATACTCTCTTTGACATAATTATTTCTTCCTTTTCTTTTTAGAATATTTTAACAAGAAAGCAGATGTATAGCAATAGAGAATGTGCGAAAAGTCAAAATAGATTTAATTTATTAATAAGACAGCCTATCAATAAATTTTGGAATCCCGACATTTGAAGAAGGAACTTCTCGTGTTCTGTATTCCTTTTCACTTTCAGAAATCCACATAAAAGAACGAACCGAGGTTTTAGCCTCAGCAGGCCCCGAAATTATCGCTCTAAATTCTTTCGTGTTTCTTTGAGGAAGTTGAGGGATATTTTCAACTCCGTTTTGCAATACTCTGATTTCTTCTGAACCTTCACCGACTAACGCAATTCTGAATTTATCCATGGTAAATGTTCCAAAAGAACCTAAAGAGGATATCATTGTATTAGATAAACGTCCCAAAACAACTGCATTAGCAATATTAGACATTATTCCATAATGCCCTGTAACATACAAACTCATATTTGGACCGAGCATTTTTATTGATTTGATTGTAGCCACATCATTATTAATCACAATGACACCATTCAAATACTTGAACAAACCTGTATCTTTTGTTGCGATTGCTCTTGTAATCACAGCCAAAGAGGTTTTTAGCATACTGTCTGCAACAATATTCTGTGCATATAGCAAATGTTCAACCTTACCCAAGGTACTCATTTGACCGTCATGGATTATAAACTTTAAATTGGCTTGTTTTAAGAATTTTGATTTTATTGAACTGTTTATATCCATATCAAAATCCAGTTTTCCACAGATATTTTCTTTCAAATTAGTCATAGATTTTAATATAGGACCGGCACTCAAGCCACGACCTTGAATTAAGCCTGTATAATTACCCGTTTGCGTATTTAGATTTATATGCCCTGCAACTTTTCCATTGTACATATTGCCTGTCAGATTAGAAATATTTAAAATATTATTCTTCAAATTAAATACAGCATTCATATCTGACAACAATATTGATTCGACAGATGTTTTAATATTTACACTTTCAGAGAACATTGTTCCGTTCTCAACAACGGCATTAAGACCTGTATCTTTTATCATTAACAGTAATAATGACAAATTATCTAAATCTATATCCTTTGATTTTACATTTAGAGTTTTTATCTTTAACACCCTTGAAAGTTTAGCCTCTGCCGTACCTACAAAACTCAACGAGCTTTCAAAGATTCTCACATTAGCACAATCGAAATTGATTATATTCTTAGTTAAACCAAGTGCTATATTTTTTGCCGTAAAACAACCGTATTTGTCAGATAAAATCGGCAATTTCAAGTTCCCAACTATTTCAGGATTTGAGATTCTTCCATTTATTACAAGATTACCGTTAATCTTAGTCGTAAAATGCAAAATATTTACAGGACAAGTTTTTAAGAAGTTTATTTTTATATTTTTTAATACAGGTTTTCTGAGCTTTTCCACACTTCCTGTCATTACACAAAGTTTTGTAGAGTTTGCAATATTTTTTCTTAGATTTTGACCAAATACTCCTTTGTAGGTATTAATACTGCAGTCTGTTATCTTTTATTCTTGTTTTTCTAATTTTGAAACAAAATTAAAAATCACAGGCTGAGCAACTGATATTATTGCTTTTGAGTTCTGCGATAGCAACTGCCCTTTAATATTTTGTTGATTAATATCACCATTAAGTTCTACCAATGCAGGGAATACATTATCCAATTCTTTTATTTTCATCAACCCGTTTGGATTAACAAAACCATGTCCTTTGAAAGAAAATGACATTTTATCTTGTTCGTTATAATTAAGAACATTTCCTAACATTTCTATCTTTGTATCACCTGAATACACACTAAAATTATTAACAGTAATATCAGATTCTGTTAAATTAGCTTTTAATGTAGGAATTGTTACTGCATTTAGTTTTGGAAGATTTGTCACTAAATTTGATGCTATAAATTCCCCTGAATGCTTATCGGCAGCTCTAAACAAAAGTCTATTAGCTCTGAATTTAGCAACATCATATTTACCGTTCACATTTAATAATTCTGCTTCAACTCTCGGTACCCAATTTTTGTAAGAACCTGAAAGGTTTGCAATTACAGAAATTACACCATTATTAATTCGGCATTTATTCCAAGTAATATTGCTCAATTTAAATTTATTAACGATTAAATTCAAATTCAATTTGTTAGAAATTATATCACCTGTAACAACTACAGGAGCACCATTTACAAAAGCCTTTGTAGTTTTTATTTGTATTTTATTATCCCCAAAATCTATATCAGAATTAATATCTGTTATTTTAACTTTGTCCATAAAGATATTTGCATTTGAGATTTTGAAGAAGCCACTGGATTTTAGACGCTTCAACGAGCCTTTAAGGGTAAAGTTTGAATACAAAGTTCCATTTATGTCTTTTATTTGGTTCAAGTCTGAAATATCAGAGAATAGTCTTGCAAAATACAACAAGTCTTTCAAATCTATCTTGTCAGATTTCACAGAAATATTAAAATTAGGATTATCTGATAAGTTCACAAAACAGTTTATTCTGATTTTGTCTATTGGGTTAGTGTAAATCAAAGATGATACAGAAACTTTGTTCCCTAAAAGTGTGAAGTTAGCATTACTGTATGGGAGTTTTACACCA
>USCK01000091.1 GCA_900553205.1 uncultured bacterium
ATACTCATTGTAAACTTGTGTTGACTTGTTAGCCATTTGAAGCTTTTGAGCTTCCAATTTTTGAGCTTTGTACTCAATGTCGTGCATTCTCGCTGTTAGAGAAAGCAACCTTGCTTGTGATGCTGATAAACCCATAATGTACTCCTTTTCCTAATTTTCTTTTCTTTTACGGACCCCCATCCGTATGTTTTTGTTTACGGCATACATTGATAAAAACTTTAGCTTTTTTATCTCTAACTTTACATAACTTTACAAATATGGGTCAAAAAGCAGTAATACTAAGGTTTTATTTTTAAACATTTCTAATATACTTGATTTGAATTTCGGGATTAAGGGTAATTGAAATGACATCTATACGGAATTTTTTGTATTCAGAATGTTCTTTTAAGTATGAAAACAATCCTGTTTTAATATTTTTATATTTTGTTTTTGTAATAGCTTCTAATGGAGAACCACATATATCCGAAGTCCTTGTTTTAACCTCAATGGCAATTAATGTATTGGCTTTATCTTTTGCAATAATATCAAGTTCACAAAGTCTTGAGAACTTCACATTACGTTCAAGAATGGTATATCCCATTCTTTTAAGATAACCACAAGCTATTTCTTCTCCACGCCTACCTGTTATTTTATTGGACATCTATCAAGCCTTCGCATAAAATAAACCGTCCCATTGGAACAATTTCACAATAGTTTTTAAGTGATTCTACAAAGCATTTATTTTCACAAAAGCCACCTGACAGATAGATTTTATCAGGCTTTTTCGCAAAATTCCAAGCGTTATAAGCTATACCATGGACAAATTTTGATATAGCTTCTTGAGGGTTGCTTCCGTTAGAAATATCGTCCATTATTTTTTCAAGTCCAAAAATTCCACAAGTAACGGCAAATTTTTCAGGATTAAATGACAAATCTTCTCGTTTCAAGTTATAAAACTTCAACAGCATTTCAACAGTCGCACCTGTTGAACTTGCACAAGAAGTATTCCAATCCATATCGTGAAATTTTTTATTCTTAATTCTAATCCATTTTGCATCTCGACTTCCTAAATCCAAAATCGTAGCATTATCATCTATATAAGGTTTACAACCGTTTGCAAGTGCAATAATTTCATTTTCTTGAGCATTTGCCATATGCCCACAAGCTCTTGTAATATTAAGTTCTAATCCCTTTATCTTAGCAGAAGGAATTACATAATAATGTCTATCAGATAAAGTTTTAATTTCTTCTAATCCTTCTAAAACTTCTCCGATTGTAATAATTTTTGAATATGTCGTACCGGCATCTAAATATATCATCTTAACCTCAAAAACGCTTCAACCTTTGCTTTTATTGAATTATTCGCATAATCATCAATATCAATATACAAACCGTTATATTTATCTGCTAAATACTTCGCCAGTTGCGATTTTGCACAAAAAGCTTGTGCATAAAAAACAGTCGGCACATCTTCGTCAACATACATTTCCAAATCTATATCAGCAGGAGTACCAGCTTCTACACACCTTGTCCAACCGTAAACATGAGTTTCATCAGGAAACAACTTTAACAATTCCAAATCGTTTGGAGGAACTCCCCAAAACCCAAATTGAGGTTTGCATTGAACAGTTTGTATTTCTTTTCTATCAATAATGTTATCAGTAATAGTTACAAACTTGTCGTACAATGGCATATTACTTGTACAAATTTCTATTGGATAAGGATTCTCTAGATTTTCGTATATGCTTTCTTCTACATTATATCCTAAATCTTTTAGCAGTTTTGATGCAAACCAACCACTATCGCATTTATCTTTGCCTATAGGGGCAATAACTTTGACCGGTTTTAGTTCAATAGTGTTATTTATGATATTTTTTACAATTTTGCAGTAAGAATCAGGTAATATGTTTTTATCTTGGTAGCCAAAATCAATATCCAAATCTATCCATTCTGCATTCGGGTATTCTTGTTTTGTTTTTTTTACTATTTCAGGATTTGGATAGCCCCAAAAACCTATCACCATATTAATATTTCCTTTTTCTAGTCTTAGAACATCAAACGGAATAATAAGAAGCGCTTATTAAGTTTATCTGAGAATTTTCTCAAATTGTGAACCGTAACTGCAGAATCTTCCATTATACATTTTATGTTCTTTTCGTCTTTCGGATTGTTTACTGCTTCAAGTGTCAAAGACACATTGTACAAGGCTTTATTCAAGTTATCTACTGTTGATGACAATTTAGTTTTTAGTTTTTCATCTTTTGTCATACCATTAACGGTATTAGAAATTTCGGTTATATTTGTCATTGTTGCGTTCAAATCGTTTGCAAATCTTTTGGCGTCAACAGAACCCAATATTGGTGTTAATTTGTCACTCAAGTTGTTTATAGATTTTGCTGTTGCAAGCATTGTAGGCTTGAATTCAGGATCGCCTATGATTTTGTTTACATTACCTGATAATTGGCAGAACTCATTAGAGACCTTGTTTGTTTGAGCCATTATTGTTTCTAAATCACCTCTTGAATCATCAATTAACTTTTCTGTCTTAGCAAGTGTAGTTGTTGCTTGTGCAGTAAGTTTTTTTACATTGTATATAGATTGTTTCAAGTCTGAAATCAAAGAATCATCAAGCAAATCATTAATCTTTTTATTTGTTTCGGTTAATGATGCGGCAGGTTGATATCGCAAGTCCATAAAGTCAGCTATTCTCATAGGCTCAACCACTGTATAAAGTGAGGTTTGATGAGGATATGGAATTGCAGCGTTATCCAAAGGTTTGATTCTGAGTTTTGTGCCATGAGGAGTTTGGATAATTTCACCAAGCATAAATTCAGGCAGAATCAGCCCCGGTAAATTAATAACATAATCCAATTTGTACGCATAAGGTGTTTTTACATAAGGTTGCATATTTATAGGAATCATTTTTGCAGACATAATTTGAGTTCTTTTTACAGAACCTACATTATAATATTTATCGTCCATTTTTAATTCAACTTCTGCACCGTTATATAAACCTTCTCTTGAATATACAGGAACATATACACTTTTAACTTTTGGTGGTGTAATTTCTAAGAACTGTTCACCAATAAGCCCTGACTGTTGAATAGAAAGCATTGAAGCTTTAGGAATTTTTATATTTGGATCAGTAATAACAAATTTTAAAAGTACATAACTAGATTCCCCGTTTATGACAGGTTTTATTTCTTCAACTTGTCCGACTCTCATACCCATCATTTGTACAGCAGAACCAGGACGCATACCATTAACATCTTTGAACTGAACCTCTATTCTTTTTGCTGAAGAAAAAGCTCTACCTTTTACCCACAGAACCGTACAGAAAAATATCAAAAGTGCTATTAATGATAATATTCCAACTTTAAATGATGCCGATAATTTCATTTTACTAAATTCCTTTTTTGCTCTCTAACCTTGTAACATCTGCATTGGACCTTCCAAAGATGCCGTTACAAACTGTTTGGTATAAGGAGTATCTTGGCGCAACAAATCATTCGGAGTGCCAGTAAATACTATATTCCCATTATACAACATAATAATTTTATCTGCAGTTCTTGTAATTGTTGACATTTGGTGAGTTACAACAATAGAAGCTGCGTTAGTTTGTTCTTTTAATCTTACAATATAATCTTCAATAAGAGTTGAGGATACAGGGTCTAAACCTGCTGTAGGCTCATCATAAAGAATTATATTGGGTGATGTAACTATTGCTCGAGCAAAGCTTACACGTTTCTGCATACCACCTGATAATTCTGACGGATACTTGTTTTCTATCCCTGAAAGTCCGACAAGCTCAAGTTTTTCTTTTACTATTTGTTTGATTTGTCGCTCCGTATATTTGTTCCTCAAGTCTTTTCTTTCATGTAAAGCGAACGCAATATTATCTTCAACCGTCAAGGAATCTATCAATGCTGAATACTGAAAAACCATTGCGATATCGCCAGTTGTTTCTATAGTGCCTGAATCTTTTTCTATAAGTCCGCAAATAAGTTTTAGAACAGTACTTTTTCCGGAACCACTAAACCCTACTATTGCAAGAATTTCGCCTGATTCAACTCTAAACGAAATATCATTGATAATAGTTTTTTGTCCAAACTTTTTTATTAAATTTTTAACTTCTATACTCATATATATACCTATTTTAAAAGAAAAATACTATAGAAAACAATAAATCCCATAATACAATAGCAACAAAGGACCACACTACAGATTTTGTAGTGGCTAATCCGACACCTCTTGCACCACCTTTTGCCGTATAGCCACAAACACAGCTTATCAAGGCTATTGTGAACCCGAATGCGATAGCTTTTAATAGAGCAACATTCATATCCTTTATATATAAGCCACTCCATACTGATTCAAAATATGCACGATATGAAAGTCCTGAAGCAAGATGCGCTGCAACTCCCCCTCCAATAACTCCGACAAGTGTTGCGACAACAAGGACAGGGGGCATCATCAAAACTCCTGAAACAACTCTCGGTACAAACAGATATCTTATAGGATTTACTTTTGCAACCTGAATTGCATCAATTTGCTCTGTCACTCTCATTGTTGCAATTTCTGATGCCATAGAAGAGCCTATCATAAAGATTATTGCAAACCCTGACATAATAACGCCTGCTTCTCTAACTAATAGCATTGTAACAAGCATGCCGACATAATTCCCTGCACCTTGTTTTACCATTTCGCCTGCAACCTGCATTGAAACAATAATAGATGTCATTCCGACAATAGAAAGAGTTATCGGCAACGAACTTACACCAAATCTTGCACACTGTTCGATAATTGCTTTCTTATCAAATTCAAGTTTTAAGAATAACGAGAACAACTCTTGACCGTATATCACAAGATATCCAACGGTTGAAACAAATTCCTCAATCGTTGAAATTATATAGCGATACACTTTAAATGTAATTGTACTTTTTAAAGAAAATTCTCTCATTATCGTAATTATAGCACAATTAATACAATTACGGCTCATATATAAATATTTATTGAATATTTTTAAGTGACCGTATTGCTTGGTTTATATCACTGCTTCCATAGATATAACTCCCTGCAACAAGAGAGTTTGCACCCAAAGAAGTACAAACTTTAGAGGTAATATTATTTATACCTCCGTCAACTTGAATGATAAACTTGTCTTCAACTTTTTCTCTGATTTTAGGAATTTTCATAGCACAATGGTGCATAAATTCCTGTCCTCCAAACCCGGGTTCAACAGTCATTATTAAAGCCATATCTATATCATTTAAGTATGGGTATAATCTTTCTTGGCTTGTTTTTGGCTTGATAGACAGCCCCACTTTTTTGCCACACGATTTTATTAACTGAATAACATTTGTTGTATTATCTTCTGTAGCTTCATAATGGAAAGTGATTATGTCAGCGCCGGCTTTTGCAAAGGCTACAACATATTTATCAGGATTTTCTATCATCAAATGAACATCAAGAGGTACTCTGGCTATTCTTTTAATAGCTTTAACCACAGGAATACCAATAGTTATATTCGGGACAAAATGACCGTCCATAACATCTACATGAATCCAATCTGCACCTGCGTCTTCAACTTTTTTTATATCTCGTTCAAGATTTACAAAATCTGCCGAAAGTATTGACGGTGAAATTATTATTCGATTATTCATTCTTATCCTCTATTATTCCAAGTGTTTTACATGCCTGATAAGCGCAGTTTTGTTCAGCTTCTTTTTTTGATTTGCCTTCAGCTGTTGCCAGTATTTTACCACAATATTTTACTCTGACTTCAAATATAGGTTTATGTGCAGGGCCTGTGACACTTATTGTTTCATATTCAGGCAGTTCTTTTGTTTGAGATTGAGTGTATTCCTGCAATACTGCTTTAGCATTAAAGCGCTCAAAATGGTTATCAATATCCTCTATGTATTTTGATAATTGCTCTTCAAGAAACACCTTAACCTCTTTATTTTTTCCGTCAAGATAATATGCCCCTAAAATTGCCTCAAAGGCACAAGCAACATTAGATTCTCTGTTTCTGCCACCTTGTTTTTCTTCTGATTCTGCAAGTTTGATTATTTTATTCAAGCCTATTTCAAAAGCAATTTTTGCTATTGTAGCATCAGAAACCAAAATAGAACGAATTTTTGATAATCTGCCTTCATCATATTCAGGGAATTTTTTGAACAATAATTCAGAAGAATACAGCTTTAAAACAGAATCCCCGAAGAACTCAAGCCTTTCATAACTGTAAAGTGGTGATAAATCTTTTTCTTTTGTGTATGAAGGGTGAGTAATCGCTGTATCAAAAAGCGTTTTATCTTCACAAACAGTATCTAAAATATTCATTATATTAAACCTTCAAAGAAATGAACAAGGTTTTGTAATGTACCGTTGCCATATATAAAATATTGAAAATAGTAGTACAATACAGGTAATGTAAATACATAACTGTCTGTACGATCTAAGAAACCACCATGTCCAGGAAGTGTGTTACCTGAATCCTTTACCCCCGCATCTCTTTTGATAAGAGATTCGCATAAATCTCCGATTTGAGCAAAGAATGCAATTAAAAGTCCTACGATTACACAATGATACCAAGCAATATTGTAAAAATGCCCGATTCCTATAGCACCAAACATAGCACATAAAGTTCCACCGATAGAGCCTTCAATAGTCTTGTTTGGACTGATTACAGGTGCAAGTTTATTTTTGCCGAACTTCATTCCGAAATAATAGCAACCTGTATCCGTAAACAAAACGCAGAAGAATAATAATACCAAATAGCCCAGCCCTTCGTGCTCTGCAGGCATTTTAATCATGTACATATATTGAGGATGAGTTCCGATATCTCTAATGAATATCAAATACAAGGGAAACAAACCACTATATATAAAACCAAGTATTGTTGTAGCGACATTGGCAATATATGGTTGTCTGCCTTTGAATAACACCCATATAAAGGCAACAATAGATGATATTGTTACTGCAAAGGACAGCATATTAAACTTGTTTAAGTATGCCAGTGTCGCAAAAAAGACATCTGCAAACAGAATTACTTTGATACTCGGATAAAAACCTTTGTGACGCAGAATAATCACATATTCTTTTGTTGCAAAATATATGATTAACATTGTTATTATAAACAAAGGCAATCCACCGTATGAGATTGAACCCAATACGATAAATCCCATAATAGTACCTGTAATAATTCTGTTCAGATTTTTTTTATCCATTATACAGTTAATACCTCTTTTTCTTTTTCTGCAACTGCACCATCAATATGTTTAGTAAATTTATCTGTTAATTTTTGGATTTGGTCTTGGAAATCTTTAACTGAAT
Source organism: uncultured bacterium (assembly GCA_900553205.1). Classification (GTDB taxonomy): domain Bacteria; phylum Cyanobacteriota; class Vampirovibrionia; order Gastranaerophilales; family Gastranaerophilaceae; genus UMGS1585. The sequence goes on from USCK01000091.1 coordinate 7,315, forward strand.
CTTCAGGAAGTTTTTCTTCTTTTTCGATTTTCTTTAG
>USCK01000092.1 GCA_900553205.1 uncultured bacterium
AACGGCTCTTAAAAATAAGAGCCGTTTTTGTTTATTTATAAGTTAATTATAACTTTTCAGTTTTTCTGAATGGTATTAGGTTATCCATTTCTGAATTGATACCGAAGTAGAATCTTCCACTGCTTTCATCATAGTATTTTGTACCAAGAGGAAAACCTACACCAAATTGCATTGATAACCAATCGGTTAAGTTAATATATGAACCAAAGCCGACACTGTGCAAGAAGTTTTGTGGATAATTATAAAGATGTCCGTTTTCTTTTACCCAACCAAAATCATAGAATGCAGCAAGTCTAACTCTGTCATCAATGAATTTAAGTTTCTTAGGAAGGATTCTCTTGAACCCAGGAATTGGTGTTCTGATTTCGACTGTACCTGTAACACCATAGTCACCAATTAATTCAGCAGGTTGATAACCTCTTAATGTATAAGGACCACCCATTTGCATTTGTTCAACTGCGAACAATTTGTTTGGTGAATATTGACCGTTAACACGAACTAAACCGATAACACGACCCCACAATCTGTGAACACGAGTTGCACCTGCAACAATTTTAACGAATGTTCCGTCTGACGGAGTTGCAAGTTTTGAAGAGCCACCAAGCCCCACATCAACACCCAATGTTCCTAACCAACGACCGTATTTATCATCTCTTATACCTCGAATACCTGATCTGATAACATATAGTTTATAATCAGATAATGTATAGTTCAAACGTTTTGAATAAGTATCTGCATCAACAAAGTCGATACCGGTATAAACGACAACATCTGTTTTTGCGTTTCTGATGATAGGGTGAGTAACTCTAACGCCCATACTTTGTGAATGCCCTTTTACATTCAAAAATCTGTAAGGACCACCTAAGTTGATATTAGAGTTTGAATAGTCAAATGAAACTCTTGTTCCGTAAGGGCTAACAGGAATTGAATAACCTGCCAAAACACCCGTAGAACCTGAAGAAAGAATTGTTCCACCGTAGATTTTATCACCAAATCCTGTTAAGTTATCAAGTCCCAATAAGAAAGATGCTCTTTGAACACCAGTATAAGTACGACCGTAATCGTCCCATGAGAAGTTAAATTTAAGTGGGAACTTATCTCTTACTTCTAAATCAATTTTGGTATCATCACCGTCTTTTGATATTGTAGATTGAGCTTGCATATAAGTTTCTTCGTTCATTTCTCTCAAAGCACCCTGCAAAGCTCTTGCATTAAATACAGAACCTTCTTTTAAACCATCACGCCCCATCATTACATGTTTTAAGTACCAAGTTCTTGCCCATTTGTTACCTGTAACTTCAACATTTCCAACAGTACTTTCAACGATACAAATAGTAACAACACCATCCTTGATTTGTTGAGCAGGTACATAAGCGTAACTCGTTAAGTAACCTTTTGATTGGTAATATCTGCTGATTCTTAGAGCGTAAGTCAACAAATCTTCAAAATAAATTTCATGGTCAATAACATCAGAACCGATTGACTCAAGAACTTTTGATTTGATTTTTGTATTACCTTCAAATTTTACTTTACGAACCAAGAACTGAGGGTTATATACAACCCCGTCTTTTTCCAAATCTCTTTGGATATCTACTTCAAACTTATCTTCATCTTCTGTTGTTTGGATTTTTTCAACAGGAGAAATCAAGTTCTTTTCAACATTAAATCTTTTAATTTGATCTTTTTGCATAGTATCATAGACGCCAGAGCCGTCTCTTTGTAGTTGGTTGATCATTCCGGCACCGAGACCACCTGTTTCGTTTACCCCTACAGGAGCAGAATTAGCAGGTAGTTGCCACATCCATGCAGCAATCAAAAATAATAATAGGTATTTGTGTATCTTTTTCATTTCTAACCCCGAAATTATTGTATAGCTTCATTACTAGTATATTACAAAGATAGTTTATGTAAAATAATACCTTAAGTTTTCTTAAGATACATCAATCGATTATATTATTCTTCACAATTACCTGAATAGATATTTTATAAATCTTTGAAAATTGTAATATTAAACAGTGATAGGAAAGGAGCTTCTTATGAAAAAAATAATCTTCTCCATAGCCTGTGTTCTACTGTTCTCTCAGGTAAGCTTTGCAGAATGTAATATTGCCGTTGTTGATTTGCAAAAGGTTGTCGATAACTCTGCACAAGTAAAAACTCTTAAAAATGAACATACAGCAAAAATTAAAGAATTGAACGGTATCGTCACCAAAGCTCAAGAAGAAATTGCAAAACAAACAGACACTAAAAAAATTGTAGAAATACAAGACAAATACACAAACCAGTTTAACAACAAAAAAGCCGAAATAGATAAAATATACACTTCTAAATTGGCAAACATAGAAACTCAAATTCAATCAGAAATTGAAAAAAAAGCAAAAGCTGACGGCTATGATTTTGTTTTTGCAAAAAGTGTTGCCCTATATGGTGGCAAAGATATAACAAACGAAATAAGTGGAATGGTTAAATAATTATTCTCGTGCTATCATCTAGGTATGAAACAAATTGCTTTGGCATCAAAATCACCAAGAAGAAGTGATATTCTACATAAAGCAGGTATTGAGTTCCATCTTGTAAAATCAGATTATAACGAAGAACTTGATAACAAGATTTTTTCATACAAAAAAATTGAAACCTTGGCTAAAAACAAAGCTTTCGGAGCTTTGGCAAATTTGACTTCACCTGCTTATGTATTAAGTGCTGATACGGTTGTTGTATCAGATAATAAAATCTTAACCAAGCCTATAGATAAAGAAGACGCATATAAAACACTGCAACTACTCTCAGGCAAAGAACATTCTGTTGTAACAAGTTTATGCTTAGTGGATTCTGAGACTCAAATATATATTGTAAAATCAACTACCACCAAGGTAGAATTCAACCGACTTTCAGCAAAAATGATACACTATTATGTTGATGAGTTTCTACCAATGGATAAAGCAGGCGCTTACGGCATACAAGAATTGCCTGAAGGGTATATAAATACCGTAACAGGTGATTTAGAAAATGTAATCGGCTTATCCTCTAAAGCTGTAAAATCTGCAATACAAGAGTTACAAACTATTCTTGAGGAATCCCGAGAGAAATGCGCTTGTCCTCAGGATTAAATTTCACAACAGAAACTTTAATCTTTTGGTTTGGTTCTATGATTACATTGTTAGCGTTTTGGTACTCAACAACTTCGTTGTGAGGCAATAAAGCTTCAACTCCCGGATACACCTCAACGAATGCACCGAAGTTCTTCAAACGTGTAACAACACCTTCTCTTATATCGCCTTCTTTAAGTTCTTTTACAACTTCAACCCATGGATCATCAGTTACATTTTTAAGACTCAAAGTTATTCTTTGTTTTTCTTTATCAACATCAAAAATTGCGACATCAATAGTTTCACCTATCTTGAGTAAATCTGTAGGGTGTTCTACCCATTTCCAAGAAATTTGTGACAATGGAAGCAAGCAATCTACGCCACCAATATCAACAAACGCACCGAATGATGCAATTCGGACAACTTTACCTTTAACAATTTGTCCGACTTCAACTTGGTTGAAGACAACTTTTTTAGCTGATTCCAAGGAATCACTGTAAACTTTTTTATTTGATAAAACAAGATTATTTTGTTCTTCATCAAGCGTTAGGATTTTAACCTCTATCTTATCACCAACAGCATATTTGGTTTCTTTTTCTTGAATTTGACTTGACGGAACAAATCCTCTTACGCCAATAATATCAACTAATAAACCACCTCTAACGATTTGAACGATTTTACCGTTGATTATATCATCAGATTCTTTAAGTTTTTCAAGTTCTTTCCAAGCATACACTAAATCAACCTTTTTGCGTGATAATAAAAACTGCCCGTTTTCATCAACATCAGAAATGATTAAAAATTCATATTCTGTATTCTTTTCTAAAACATCTTGAATTTTGGCATCATAATCAACAGAAGCCTCTTTGTGTGGCACAATAGCAACGGATTTTGCGCCAATATCTACAAGTGCATTATCAGATTCATAGCCAAGAACGACACCTTTGACTAAATCTCCTTTTTTGAATTTGTAATCATAGCTATCTAATAAGGCCTCGAAATCCTTGTCGGAAGTGGTTTTACTCATTTTAACGTCCTTTGTTATATAATACAGATATCTTTATTATAACATAATTTTTCAAGTTTGACTAGTGTCTTGAAAAATTTAAGTCTAAAATCTAGCTAATATATTGAAATATAGAGGTTTGAAAAATAAAAACAAGAATATTTGAGGTATAATAAAACTATGCAAAACATAGAAACAATAAAATATAAATTAGAACAAAGAGAGATAGATACACTGAGTGAATATGCGACAAAAAGTCGTTTTTCAAAAGGAAGAAGGAAGCCTGAGCCTGATAACAGCAATATGAGAACTGATTTTCAGAGAGATAGAGATAGGATTCTTCACTCAAAATCTTTTAGACGACTAAAACACAAAACTCAGGTTTTCTTAGCTCCGTTTGACGACCATTTTAGAACAAGATTAACCCACACGCTTGAAGTAGCTCAAATAGCAAGAACTATCGCAAGAGCTTTAAATCTGAATGAGGATTTGGTAGAGGCGATTTCGCTAGGTCACGATTTAGGGCACACACCTTTCGGACATTGTGGAGAAGGTGTATTGAACGAACTTGTAAGTAAAGGTTTTCACCATAATATACAGAGTGTAAGAGTTGTTGAAGTCTTAGAGAATATGAACTTGTGTCAAGAAACAATAGACGGCATCTACACTCATACTTGGGGCTTTCGACCAAAAACTCCTGAAGCTAAAATTGTTCAATATGCAGATAAAATAGCTTATATAAATCACGATATCGAGGATTCTATCAGAGCAGGTATCATTTCAGAAAGTGATTTGCCTGATGAATGTAAGGATTACTTTACATCAATTCCTTCTGTTCGACTTTCAAAGATGATTACATCTATTGTAGAATACTCACTCAACAAACCGGAAGTTGAAATGGAGCCTGAATGTTGGGAAATGACAACCATATTAAGAAAATGGATGTTTGAAAACATATATGTAGATTCTCCTGCAAAAACAGAAGAAGGAAAAGCTCGTCACATAATAAGAGCCTTGTTTGAGCATTATACAAATGTTTTGAGCCAACATTCCAATGACGCAATACAAATAGAAAGATTAGTCACTGATTATATTTCAGGAATGACAGACCAATACGCTATTGAAAAATACAAAGAAAAATTCATACCAAGACCTGTTATCACGAGAACAAGTGATGAGGCCTTCTTAAAAATGTTATACGAGGTTGATAAACAACAAACTTACAAACAACAAACTTTATCATTTGGAGATTTATAAAATCTCCAAATGAATAAAATCAAACTTATTTTGTAACCAATTTTTTGGATTTATATTCAATCAAACATTGTGCCAACTGATCAGGACAACTTGTTGGTTTATTTCCACAAGGAATCCCTTGAAGTTTACTTATAACTTCATCAATAGGAAGTCCTTTTACTAATGTCGAAATCCCTTTAAGATTTCCGTTACAACCACCCAAGAACTCAACATCGACTAGAATGCCGTCTTTTACTGCGATTGTAATAAGTTTTGAACAAGTACCTTGTGTCATATATTTAAAAATATCTATCTTTGAATCCATTATTATCCTCTACAAAATATTTTTCTAATTTACTTAATAAGATTATTTTACATAAAATTCGGCATCAACAGATGCGTTCATTTTTATTTTACCTGTTTCAACAGGAGTTGCTGTATCAAGTGTTGCTGATTCCATAGCACCTGCTACTAAAGAGGTTTTATATAATCTGCCGTTGCTTGATGTATTTTGATAAACACTTACTCTTAGAGATTTGATACCAACTATTTTTTGGTTTGCAGCAAGTGCGATAGTTTTTGCTTGAGCTTTTGCTTTTGCAACAGCTTTGTTTGTCAATTCCGTAGCAATCGCATCATTATCTTCTAATAAGAAATTTATACTATTAACATTTGATACATTATTTTTTACAGCAACATCAATAAGAGTAGATATCTTAGAGATATCATTTGTTTTTACTTGAACTGTATTTATTGCAGTATAGTTCTTGATAATTCTTTCTTCATAGTTATTATTTTTATAATTTGGTCTGATATTAAAGTTTTTTGTTTGAACAGTTGCTTTTTTATCAGAAGCAAGTTCTTTTTTTACTGCATTAATAACATTTGTTGAAATCTGATTATTTCTTTCTGCAGCTCTTTTTGAATCTACATCAGTAGTTTCAACCCCAAACATAATTGTTACAACATTCGGTGCAATTTCTTTTGATTCTGTTGTATTTATTGATATATAACCCATATCTCTATTTACTGTCGCATTGACAGGTAAACAAGCAAAACTACCTGCAAATAGTGCTAATCCTAATATTAATAAAAATTTTTTCATATCCTGCTCCTTCTTGTAATTTTTATTATCAAATGAAAATCATAAAAAAGCAACTTTCTTAACATTACTGGATTTCGCCTTTATTTTGTAACGATATGTAACAAAACAAATAAAAAAGCTAAAGTTTTTCAAAATGTATGTCGTAAACAAAGACATACGGATGGGGGTCCGTAAAAAAAAAGAAAAATTAGGAAAAGGAGTAACATTATGGGTTTAGCAGCATCACAAGCAAGATTGCTTTCTCTAACGGCGAGAATGCACGACATTGAGTACAAAGCTCAAAAACTAGAAGCTCAAAAGCTTCAAATGGCTAACAAGTCAACACAAGTTTACAATGAGTATGAAGACGCTCTTAACGAACAAAAAATCCAATACAAAATTATTGGTGCAGATGGTTCAGCTTCTTACAAAGATGCAACAGTTAAAGATTTAGTAACTGCAACTGGCGAAGCAAAATCAGATTACATTATGCACAATATTGCAACTAATCAAATGTATTGTACATTAGCTCAAATTCAAGCATACAATACAGCAAGTGGTACAACACCTACAAAAGGCGCAGATGGAATGTACACAGTTGCAGGTGCAGTTGGTTCTTATACATCAGCAGACGAAGCAAAAGCAGCATTATTTGCAACAAAACTAGGTGACACACTAGGTGCTTCTGCATCATACAAAACACTTTATAGTGAAATGGCTCAATGTGTATCAAAACATGGTAAAGCCGAAGATGCTTTCATAGCAGTTGATGTATCAGCTACAGAAGCTGACAAAGCAAAAGGTGCAGATTATAAGCCTACAGCAGATGAAGCAAAACAATTCAGCAGTTCAACATACTTAACAAATATGATTAACGAAGGCTTCATTGTTCTTCATAAA
>USCK01000093.1 GCA_900553205.1 uncultured bacterium
ATGCATTGCTTGTATGAATAATATTTTCTATAATAAATCCATTATTTGAACTAATAGTTAATTCAAATGCATTTTTATCCTATACACATTTTATATATGAATTGAATGAAAGTTTGATAAATGTACAATACTTAAATAAATATAAATTGATAATAAATAGATTTATTGAATTAAAAGAAGAAGAAAATTTAAAAAATACTGATATGAATTTTGAGATTGGTAGTTTATTTGAAATAATATTAAAAGTCTATGAATTACAAGAAGATTCAGAAATTCTTGACTTGATTGATAGATTTTTATTATTACCAATTTATACATATAGAGATAAAATTAATGAGTTTGAGCGGACACTATAATTAAATCTTGATTTTAGGACTATCTGCTTATATATTTTTTACTTTTCGTATTGTTTTGTAATTATAAAAATCCATATCCGACCTATTGTAAAAAATTACCTACCTCAAAAATAAATTTAAAATTACTCACAAAGTCCTCAAAAGTCAAATAATCGTTTTATCCGTACAATTTAGATTATGAGGGCTAAATCGTCTATAACATTGGTTTTAAAATAGAAAATTTAAGACAATTCTTGGACAGTAATGAGACAATGATGACCGGTAAAAGACCGTTTTGTAACATATAAAACGATTACTTCCGACCGCTAAAACTTAAACACAACGCCAACTTTGCCGAATAATCTTTTTATGCGTACAGATAAAATGTCCCGTTAAATTACACTCATCCCTCCTATACTCACACATACTAAAAAAGAGCCTTTTCAGGCTCTTTCTAAATGGAGGAGGAGGTGGGATTCGAACCCACGGGACGCGTGAACGTACGACAGTTTTCAAGACTGCTCCAATCAACCGCTCTGGCACTCCTCCAGACAAATTGAATTGTAACAGAATTAATCTTAACCGAAACAAAATTAAAAGTAAAGCATTTGTTTTAAGACATATTTCAAATGTATCATTTTCTTCTATTCACTTGACATATAACTGAATTATGTGGACAATTAAATAATATATAGAGGGAGATATTATGACCAAACAAACTTTTTTACACGATAAACATATCGAATTGCATGCTAAAATGGTAGATTTTGCAGGTTGGCATATGCCTGTTCAATATTCTTCTATCATCGAAGAACACAAAACCGTTAGAGAAAATGTTGGTCTGTTTGATGTTTCCCACATGGGCGAACTTATTGTACAAGGCGAAGACGCTTGTCCTTACCTTAACAAAATTGTTCCTCAAGATATTACAAAACTTGTTGACCGAAAAGCTGTTTATTGCCAACTGACAAACAAACATGCCGGTATTATTGACGATTTGATTATCTACAAAATTGAAAATAAAAAATATTTAGTAATCGTAAATGCTGCAAGAATTGATGAAGACTTAAACTGGATGGTTCGTAACCAAAGAGGGTTCAATGTTGAAATAATAAACGAATCTCACAATTACTCATTACTTGCAGTTCAAGGTCCTAAAGCAAAAGAGCTGATGCACAAAATGGGAATTGAAACACTCCCTCCATTCTTCACTATCAAACGAGGCGAATTATATAATGTGAATGTTTGGATTTCAAGAACAGGCTACACAGGCGAAGACGGTGTCGAAATCCTTGTTAAAAATGATTTTTCTGAACTACTTTGGGATAAAATTTTGGAATACGGCAGTGAATTCGGTATCAAGCCTATTGGATTAGGCGCAAGAGATACTTTAAGATTGGAAGCTGCGCTCCACTTATACGGAAATGACCTTGATGAAGAAACAACTCCTATAGAAGCCGGTCTATCTTGGTCTATTCCTAAAGAAAAACTTGATGATTATAACGGACGCGCTGTTATTGAAGACCAAATTAAAAACGGTACAAACAAAAAATTAATCGGACTTGTTATGATAGATAGAGGTATTGCTCGTCATGGCTATGATGTTTATTATAACAACGAAAAAGTAGGTACTATCACCAGTGGAGGTATCTCTCCTGTCCGAAACGAAAATATCGCACTTGCTTATGTAAAAGCGCTACCAGATATCAAAGTTGACACAGATATCCAAGTGGAAATAAGAGGCAAGTTATATAACGCTAAGGTTGTTAAAAGACCTTTCGTAAAAAAGAATAATAAAGGTTAAGAATGTTTAGATAAAGGAGAATTGAATGAGCGAAAGTATGTTATGTAGTAAAACTCACGAATATATTATTGGTTCTGATGGTAAATACACTATCGGACTTACTGATTATGCTGTAGAACAACTTGGTGATGTTGTATTTGTAGAACTTCCTGAAGTTGGCACTGAATACAAAAAGAATGAAGTTTTTGCAACTGTTGAATCTGTAAAAGCCGCATCAGAAATTTACATGCCTGTATCAGGTACTATCACTGCAGTAAACGAAGATATTGCAGCTACACCTGAATTATTAAACGAAGACCCACATGGCAACGGTTGGCTTGTAAAAATTGATTCTGCAGCAGATGATACAGAATTTACAGATTTGTTAGATTACTCAGATTATAAAGAAGAAGTTGAATAATGAAAAATTTTATAGCTCATAGTGAAGAAGAAAGACAGGAAATGCTAAACGCAATTTCTTGTAGCTCTGTTGATGATTTATTTAAAAATCTACCTGTAAAAATGACAGAGTTAAAATTAGACAATCCACTTTCTGAAATGCAAACTCAAAAGAAAGTTAAAGCAATCGCTAAAAAAAATAACATTGATTATGTATCGTTCTTAGGTGGTGGTGTTTATAACAAATTTATTCCAGCTGCTATTGCTCAAGTTGCACAAAGATTTGAGTTTTTGACAGCATATACACCATACCAGCCTGAAATTTCTCAAGGTACATTACAGGTTATGTATGAGTTTCAGTCTATGATATGCAGATTAACAGGAATGGATGTTTCTAACGCTTCTGTTTATGACGGTGCATCAGCTTGTGCAGAAGCTCTTTCTATGGCTGTAAGATTAAAGAAGAAACAAAAAGTTTTAGTTTCTAAAACACTAAATCCTGAATACAAACAGGTTATAACAACTTATATGTGGGCTGCAAATATTGAAGTAGAATGGTTTGAAACGCTACCTAAAAATATTGCAGATTATTCTGCAGTTCTTGTTCAAAACCCTGATTTCTATGGTGAAATTATAGACCTGCCTAATGTTGAAACTTTGTTAATTGTTTGTACAAGATTATCAGCATTGTCTGTTATAAAACCACCTGTAGAAGCTGATATTGTTGTTGGGGACATACAGGAACTAGGTATTCCAATGGATTTTGGTGGTCCTCATGCCGGATTCTTGGCTTGTAAAGAAAAATATGTCAGACAACTTCCTGGAAGAATTGCAGGAAGAACAGTAGATGCAGACGGAAACCAAGCATTTACATTGACATTACAAACCCGAGAACAACATATTCGTAGAGAAAAAGCAACAAGTAATATTTGTTCAAATCAAGCATTGGTGGCATTGTGTGCGACTTTGTATTTGTCATTACTTGGCGAAAAAGGTTTCAGACAAGCCGGAGTTATGTCAAATAATTTGGCACATAAACTTTCTGAAAAACTTGCTGAAAAAGGAATTAAAACTCTAAATAAAGAATTTTTCAGCGAATTTTTGGTAGAAGTAAAAAATTCAGATAAATTCTTAGCAAAATTAAAGGAAAATAACATCATTGGTGGTCTAAAAATTGACGAAACCAAAGTGTTGATTTCGGTTACAGAAATGAATACAGAAGAAGAAATTGATACCTACATTAGCCTTGTTTAATATAGGTTAGGTATTTGTCACCATATTTTTTCTGTTTAATAATATTCTCAAAAGAACACTCCATATTTACGGGGTGTTCTAATATTATGATATCAGCACGACCTTGCAATACAACCAAAGTTTCTTCATATATACCTGCCGAGTACGGTGGATCTACATAAGCTACATCATATTTTGATTGAAGTTTTGGTATCAAGCTTAAAGCATTACCAATAATTAGATTTGGTTTTAAACCTAAGTTCTCATAATTTTTTTTTAGAATAAGTGCTGATTTTTTATTTTGTTCAAAAACCGTAACTTTTTCAAACCCACGAGATAATGCCTCTAATCCCATTATCCCAGAACCACCATATACATCAAGGAAGGATAAATTTTTAAATTCGCCGAATATAGAAAACAGAGTATTAAACACACCCATTCTTACTTTTGACAACGTAGGGCGAGTTATTCTCTCATCAGGAGCAATAACCCTCTGCCCTTTAAATTTTCCACCTGAAATATTCATTCTTATAAAATATAACAAAATATAATTATTTAAAAGTATAAATTTAGTCCTCTATAGGAACAGTAACAACATACTTATTCTTATTAACTTGTTTTTTACTCATTTTTTCAAAATTTACATCGTCATCAAGAGTATAAGATTGAAAAACTTGTAAAAGATTGAGAATGTTTCTTTTCTACTGTAGCCTTCCCGCTAAAAGATATCGTATTTTTTTGAATTGATATATCTATATTGTTTGGATTGTTGTCAAATGGTTTTAGATTAATTATAAACTTGTATTCTTCAGGACTTTTTATATAATGAACCAGATTTGAGTTTCCGGATTCTTGTTCAAAATAGTTTCGCATATGCTGAGGAAGAACTGAATCGGCAGGAATCATTTCTTTTTCCATTTTATTCATTTCTTTATCCAAATGATGCATTGTGACAAACGGATTGAATAGAGTATTAAAAGCCATTGTTATAGCAAAATAAACGGCAAGGAATGCACCGACCATTACTGCAAAAAACAATCCTATGTATTTATATATTTTATTTTTATCTTCATTATTATCAAGCATAACAAAATCTCCTTTCTGCAATTTGATTTTAGTTCAAAATTTGCAAAAAGTACAATTACTCAGTCGAATTATTTTCCTGATGCTTGATTAAACAATGCCAATGCCATTGGGCTAAGCTCTAAAATATATGCAGGGTCACCAGTTTCTGCAACTTTTACTGCAACATCATCTATTTCTTCCATTGCAGATGAAATAACATCAAGTTGCATAAGTTGAACCTTGCTTGATAATTCTGCATTTAAAACGCTTGTAATATCCATAAATAAAAATCCTTGTGATAGCTTATATAAACATGATAGCACATGTCTATAAACTTGTTAACCCTACAAAAGTAAAATTTTATTACATTAAATTATAATATCTCGTATTTTCTTTAAATCTTCAAGCATCAAAACTCTTGGCTTACCAGCTTCCATAGAATGATTTCTTAAAAGATATGATGGGTGAAAAATTGGCATCGATTTATATTTTTGTCCATTAACATCTATATCTAACCATTCACCACGAATTTTTGAAATAGGAACTTTTTTATCATAAAAAGACTGCAAAGCCGTTGAACCACAAAATATCAAAATCTTTGGATTTACAATTCGTATTTGTTCATAAAGATATTTTACGCATTTTTCTTTCTCAGTATTCGTCGGAACCCTGTTTTGCGGAGGACGACATTTTACCGTATTTATTATGTACAAATCCTTTTCTCTGTCTATACCTGCCTGAGCAAGAAAATCATTCAACAATTTGCCAGCCCTACCAACAAAAGGAGTTCCTGTCATATCTTCATTTGCTCCTGGAGCTTCACCTATAAGAATAGCCTTGGCTGTATCAGGATTACCATCTGAAAATACGACATTGTTACGAGTTTGCCCTAATTCACAAGCCAAACATTTCTCACATTTTGTTTTTAAAATTTCGAGTTCTTCTTTTTTTGTCATAATTAAGGTCTTAACACTGTAATAACTGATTTATCTGTAAAATATTTATTTGCACACTCTTTGACTTGTTCCGGTGTCACTTGTTTGATTTTTTCAATTATTTTAGATTGATAATCAAAACCTAAATCCATAATGCCATAATATGCGAGAGCAGTAGATTGCTGAAAATTTGTTTCTGTAATAAACTGCTGTTTACCTATAATATTATTTTTAGCATTTGTCAATTCTTCATCTGAAACCAATACTGCTTTAATCTTATCAATTTCTTCTTTAAATCCTGCTAATGAAACATCTATATTGCGTGGTTCTGTTGCAATATAAATACTAAATATTGCAGATTTCCGATGAGATTCACAAGATGTTCTTACCGTATATGCCAAACCTTTTTTATCTCTAAGCTCTAAGAATAATCTGGAAGAAAGCCCACTTGCACCAAGAATCGTATTGATAACGGCAAGTGTCGGATAATCTTCTGATTCAAAGTTTGGAACCAACCAACCTTGATAAATTTGAGCTTGATTTGCATCTTCTTTTATTACATCAACCCTGTTTGCAGAATTTAGTTCAGGTTTTGCAATTTTGCTTGTTTCTACGGTATTATTTTCTAATTCTCCGATAGTTTGCTCTAACAAAGGTTCTATTTCAGAAAATTCTAAACTACCTACTGTTGATGAGATTTTTTTACCCAATTTCAAAATATTATAATAAGCATCTGTAACATCTTGTTTTGTAATTTTATCAAGAGTTTCTAACATTTTTGTATAGGTATTTCCATAATAATGGTTTTCATAAATTGTTTTTATAAAAGCATCTGAAACTTTTGTTCTTGCTGAATCAAGTTCTGCAACGATTTCACCACGCATTTTTTCTTTTTCTTTATCAAATTCAACAAATGTAGTGTTGTTTATAATATCATCAAGTATTTTTATTGCTAATTCAAAATCTTCATTTAGGCATACAAATCTGAATCTCAAATAATCTTGTTTCATATCTGTATATAATTCTATCGCATTTTCATCTAAAACTTTTGCAAGCTCTGTATTTGAATATTTTTCAGTACCTTGTAATAACAATCTATTCATCAATGAATAAGTCCCTGCATATTTTTCAGGTTCTGTTATTGCAATATTTAAAGTAAATGCCATTCTAGGTGTATTTTTATTTTGTTTATAAATTGATTTGATATTATTTTTAAGTGTAAATTCTTTCATAAAACCCTCATTTTTTCTTTTATTTAATCACAAATTTAGGGAAACTACAAACTTTTAACAAATTAGTGCTAGACAATTAATTATGTCTGTATTATTATAGACATTGTCGAAAGGGTAAAACCTTTCAACATCAGTTGAAAATAGAATATTTTTCAAAACTGCATGTCTTTATGACTCTCTGCCAAAAAGGTTACGTGGTAGAGATTGAAAATTAAATAATAAACTGCATGCCCTTGTGGCACTCTGCCGAACAAACG
>USCK01000094.1 GCA_900553205.1 uncultured bacterium
AATAAAACAACAACAAACATTTCTTACACTCTCTACCATGATCTCTGTCTTGGATGTGGCATCTGTCAATCAGCATGTCCATCCAATGCAATTGATATAATAACAAATCACGGGCGTTTTATTCCTCATATAAATGATACAAAATGCAAAAATGACAAAGGTTGTCATCGTTGTACGGAAGTATGCCCCGGGTTGGGAGTTGATTTAAAACGTATTGCACAAGAACAATTTATTGAAACAAACACAAAAGAAGACAAGCTAGCAGGACGCTATTTAAAATGTTTTACTGGATATAGTAATAACTATAAGATTCGTTACCACTGTGCCAGTGGTGGAATGGTAAGCCAATTTTTAATATATCTTTTAGAAAAAAATTATATAGACGGTGCAGTAGTTACTTCTTTTGACTCTCAAAATGAATTACTTGTACGTTCGTATATAGCTCATAACCACGATGAAGTCTTACAGGCAAAAAGTAGTAAATATAGTCCAGTTTCATTACATGGCATGGCACAAGCTATAAAACAAGATCAAGGGACACGTTTTGTTATTGTAGGATTGCCGTGCCATATACAGGGATTCCGTAAACTTGAAACTATAGATAGAAAATTTCATGAGAAAATTGTTGGATATTTTTCAATCTATTGTTCATCTGGACGCACTTTTTATTTGACTGAACATATATTCAAAGAACGTGGAATTAGAAAAGAAAATTTAACTTATTTTGCTTATCGAGATGAAGGGTGCCTTGGTTCTCTCGTAGCAAAACAAAAGAATAATTCTGATTGTAAAAAAATTGACATCTATAAAGAAAAATATCAGAGCTACTACCATCCATTGCGAAGTTTCTTTATACCCCGAAGATGCCTCTTCTGTATTGACCATTATGGAGAACTAGGAGATATTTGTTTTGGTGATATACATATAAAACCTTACATGAATGATAAAATCGGAATTAACTCATTAGTCGTAAGAACGAAAAAATGGCTTGATTTATTAGAAGAAGCAAAAGGAGAAGGAATTATCACGCTTAATGAAATTTCAATCACAACTCTGAATGCTTCGCAAAAAATGGCAGCCAAAAAGAAAGGACGAAATGAACAATTTATTACGCTAAATAGATTACTAAAGCGTGTTACACCAAAATACGATGTAGCACTACCTAAAAGGATTGGAATGAAAACTATTTTAGATTATTCGCAAAATAGAATTCAACAATTTTTAGGACGACATAAAAGTCTTTGGTGGTTAATTAGCATTTTAAAAAAAGACACATCTCGCTATGAATGAAAAAATAGATAACAGAAATCTCTTTTTATTACTTTCCTATTTTTAACAACTATAAATATTCACTGTTGTCAGAATGTCCTTAAAAAGATTATTTGATAAAAAATTTGTAAGTAACTAATTACGAAAGCTTAAACTTCCAATTAAAAAAAGTTAATTTATAAGAATTAGCTACCTCTATCTAAAACATCTCATAAAGGAGAACAAAGATATGGAGAAATTAAATTCATACAAACGTTCCACTATAACTGCCCACCAAAAATGGATAATATTAGGTATTATTTACCTATTATTAAATCCTTCTTTAATTGCTCAACCACATTGTGCACGTGAATTGACAAAAGAAACACAAACATGGTTCTACCGTTTGGCACAAGCAGCAAAAGAAGGAATTCCCTATTACAGTCAGTTCGACCAATATCCAGCACGAAATCAAAATACCCTTAAATCTGATTATGAAAAAAAGACAGGAGTTAATTTATTAGTTTATGGTTTAGATTTTTATTATGCCTCAGGGTCATGGTTCCCTTCTGAATATAAAAAAAGATGTCGGAAAAATATTATCTCAATAGTAAAAAACGCATGGAGTAAATATAAAGCTATACCTTGTTTTTCATGGCACTTAGAAAATCCATATGTACCTTCCAATTTCAACAATTATATGGGTTGCCGCTATCGATATGGTATAAAAGGTTATCCTGCAGAACATCGTTATGTAATAAAAGAAATTTTAGAAAATACAGGTGATTCTTGTGGATGGGGTAATTACCAAAAGGAAAACAATTTTAAAGTATATAAGAATCCATCTCAATGGTTTAATGCACGTTGCCAAGAAGTTGCAGGAATTATCCGTGAACTAAAAGACGATAATGGAAATCCTATACCTATTATTTTCCGTTTATGGCATGAATGTGATAATAATTGGCAATGGTGGGGGAAGAATTTTGTTACTCCAAAGGATTACATTCATTTTTTTCGATTAACAGTAAACAAAATAGAAGAGTATACAGGAACACATAATATTCTTTATGCATATTCACCAGATCGTTTTTGGAATGAAGAAGAAGAATTTTTACTTCGATACCCTGGTAATGAATATGTAGAAATGATAGGATTTGATGATTATTCAATCGGAACAAATTCTATAAATTTAAATTCTACAATTTGTAGAGCACAAATTATCACTAAAATAGCACAACGCTATAACAAAATAGCTGCTTTATTTGAAACGGCTAATTCTCATATACAAACAAATGACCATTTTTTCAATAAATATCTAAAATCTGTAATCCGAGCAAAAGATGTTAATTTAGGATTAATACAAATATGGTCTACAGGAAAAATTGATACAGAAAAAGAGATACAAGACAGAACGGATTTTCTAAAGGGCAATATTGTTAAAACATTTAATGATTTTAAATAAATGAATAAGAAAATAGGCTGTGTCATTGCTTATCGTAAAGGACACAATAATTATGGAACCTCATTGCAAGCTTATGCAATGTTAAGGAAAATACAACAACTTGGTTATCAAGTAGAAGTAATCGATTACGTCAAACAGCTTTCTTTAATTCAAAAAATTAACTTTGTTTTAAATGCAATTCGAGTCGGAGAGGGAAAAGAAATTATAGATAGATTGACAGCCTCAAAAATTTTAAAAAAGTACCCGCAATTTGCTAAAAATCTAGCAGAACGCACACAAGCTGTTGACGGATACAAAAGAAAAAAACTTTTACCTCTATTTCATGAATATGTAGGTTATAAAGCATTACATATTGGCTCTCTTAACTATGACGCAGTAATTGTAGGAAGTGACCAAGTTTGGACACCGATGAGTCTACCTAATAAGTTCTTCAATTTATTATTTGTTGATGACAAAGTTCGAAAAATAGCCTACGCATCAAGTTTCGGCGTATCTAAGATTCCTAGCTTTCAAAAGAAAGCTACTGGAAATTATTTGAATCGTTTCTATAAGATTGGTGTACGAGAACAAAGAGGAAAAGAAATCGTTGAGAGCTTATCGAAAAAAACGGCTCAAGTAGTAGCAGATCCCACTTTATTACTGACACAAAAAGAATGGAGAGAAGAAATTCAAAATGCACGTCCTCATGAAACAGAACCTTACATTTTCTGTTATTTCTTGGGAACCAATCAACAAGCTCGTAAAGCAGTAATAAAACTGAAAGAAAAGACTAAGTATAAAATAATCACTATCAGACATATGGATGAATATGTACCAGAGGATGAACACTTCGGTGATGAAGCTCCTTATTTTGTTGATCCTAATGATTTTGTTAAATATATTAGTGAAGCAACTTATGTATGTACAGACTCTTTCCATTGCTCAGTTTTCTCTATCATTTTTCATCGCCAGTTTATGACTTTTTACCGTTTTGCTGAGACAAGTAAAACAGGAAGAAATTCACGTATTGACAGCCTATTTAATCTATTAGGATTGCAAAATAGAATATATACTGGAAATATATTTACTATAGATAATCATATTGATTATATAAATGTAGAAATACAATTAGAGCATTTACGCAAGAATTCACTTGATTTTCTTAAAAACAGTTTAAAGGATAATATCTAAAAATACAATGAAAAGAATTTTAATGTGCTCCTCTTCTCTTAAAGTGAAAGGAGGAATGGTTTCTGTCGTCAAAAACTATCTGAACTATCCCTTTTGGGGAAAAGATGTAAAGATAATTCATGTACCAACACATATTGAAGCTAATAAATATATACTTATATTTTATTTTGCCATATCTTACACTCATATTCTATGGTTAGCATTACGAAAAAAAATCGATATAGCTCATCTTCATGTAGCTGAACGTGGTAGTTTTTATCGCAAGGCTTTTATATTACAGACACTAAAACATTTTAAAATAAAAGTTATTTTACATCATCATGGAGCTGAATTTGATTTATTTTACAATAGCCTTTCCAATAAAAAAAAGCAATATGTAAACAAGATTCTTCAAAAAGCTGATTTAAACATAGTATTAAGCCAAAGCCTGGTACATATGATAAAAAATAAGTCACCAAAAGCGAAGGTCGAAGTATTATATAATGCTGTAAATGTACCTCAAACGAATCCTTATAATTTAAAAGCACATAACATTTTGTTCTTAGGACGACTAGGGCAACGTAAAGGTACCTACGATTTATTACAAGCCATAAAAAAAATAGACCAAAACTTATCAACGGATGTACAATTCTATATTTGTGGAGACGGTGAAGTAGAAGAAGTTAAAAGCACTGTCAATAGAATGGGAATATCTCACCGTATTGCTTATATAGGCTGGATAGACGGTGCACAAAAAAAATTGTTTATGTCACAGAGTATGATAAATGTATTACCATCATATAATGAAGGATTACCTATGACTATTTTGGAGACAATGGCACATGGCATACCCAATATCAGTACGTCAATAGCTTCTATTCCAGAAGTTTTACATGATGAAGAAAATGGTTACCTTATTATTCCAGGTGATATTAATACCCTTTGTGCACGTTTGCTCGAACTTTCCTCAGATATAAACTTACGCAAAAAATTCAGTCAGGAATCTTATAATTTAATAAAAAAATCTTTTTCATTGGATGCAAATATCAAAAATTTGCAGGATATATATACAAAACTAATATTATAAGAAAAAGCTTAAGATGGCTAACAAGTATCCAATATTGACGTATACTCTAAAAGAATAAAAACATAAATTGCTATATAATCATAACTTTTAGTAAACATAGATTTTAAAAGGTCATTCATTTGATACAAGGTGAAAGACATACAGTATGGTACAGAGACGATATAAAGTTGTGCCAATACAATTTAATGGGAAACTGAAAACGCCCCCAAAGGAAGTTTTCTCCTCCCTACTTCAGGAAAGTCAGGAAATTATAGGATCTCAAACAATGAAAACCATGATAGATATCTACATAAACAACAAAAGACATTAAAAGCAATATAATAACAACCTAAGTATAAAAAAGACTGGTAGAGAGGCTGAAGATCTTATGCTAAATATTACGAATATAAAAGGAATAAACCGCTTTTATCATCAGAAAATCTTTCAGAAACTACACCATAATAACAGCGAGGTTCTATCCATCATTCATCAACAGCAGAATCTAATTGTAAGAGAATAAAATCTTTATCGTCATATCGAAATAAGTAGTATGGATTTTATGCAAAGATCAATGCCTAGGATAAACTACCGAAAATCCTCCCCACACAGAGAACTAATGGAAAAGACATTTAACAATCAGAGGAGCTTCTGGAAACAATTCTCCAATAAAACAATCTAAAGAGCAGAAGATGCAATATTGACAACTTATAAAGGAATCTTATAAATAAAAAAATTATAATCTTATGAATAGGAAAACAAAAGTATGCCTCATCAGTTCCTGTGGTGGTCACTTCATGGAACTAATGCAACTGCTTCCAGTAATACAAGACAAACAATACTATATTGTCACAGAAAAGAACGTTGCTTCTATCGAAACAGTCGAAAAACATCGACATCACTATCTTGTACAGCAAGAACGTGAAGGTATTGGTTTTATCTTCAAATTTGGATGGAACATATTACTTTCATTTATCTATTTTCTGATAGAACAACCAACCACTGTCATAACAACTGGTGCAGGAGCCTCTTATCCAACATGTCTATTTGCACGAATATTCAAGCGAAGGGTTATTTATATAGAAAGTTTTGCCAAACTGGACAGTGAATCAGTAACAGGTAAAATGGTCTATCCATTTGCAGACTATTTCTTTGTGCAATGGCCAGAAATGATAAAAGTCTATCCCAAAGGGATTTATAAGGGAACCGTTTATTAAAATAAGATATAAACCCTTGTTCTTAAAACTAGAGGAAACTTGTTTTTCTTTAATATATTTAAATTGTGGATAAGATTAAATTATTTGTTCCACTTGGGACACAGAAGTTCCCATTTGGCCGCATTATTACCGCCCTTAATTCTCTGGTAAAACAGAATAAATATAGTCCAGAGGAAATTATCATGCAATCAGCTCTCTACCCTATTAAGCCTAAATTTAAAACATTCAGACTGATTCCAAACGAAGATTTCAACCGCTATATGAGTGAAGCCGAGGTTATTGTTACACATAGTGGAGTCAACTCTATCATTACCTGTATGAAGATGGGCAAACCATTAGTGATATGTCCACGTTTACATGAATATGGTGAACATGTTGATAATCATCAAATGGAAATTGCCACTCTGATGAATGAAAAATACAATGTTTTAGTATGTACAGATATGAAAGATTTACCTCTATTAATAGAACTGGCTAAGACCCATAAATATAAGCCCTGGGTTAGTCATCGAGAAGAGTTACTGAATGCAATTAATAAATTAATAATCTAGATAATAAAATGTAATATTTTATCATTTTAAGCATAATCAATATAAAATAAAACTTTAAAATAACCTTCCATTCTAACATATCGTACTATGCCTTTCATATTATAATATGTTTAAATGTGACAAACAGAGCACGACATGCTGTATACAATCAATTCAACAAGGTCACAATAAGCGTAGCTAAGACTGAGCTAGTAATTTGAATAGGGAATAAAAATAGTATACTAAAAGACAATCAGGAATAGTGATAAACGGAAAGTATCAAAAGTATTATGAAAATAAATTGACATTATATAGATTAAATTGTTATATGACTCATTTTGTGACTGATTCTGAAGTTGTGTAATCCACAAGCAATAAGAATCACCATATCTTCGAAACCGAATTTATGGCATCTGAATCGTTCTTTGACAATACGGCATTTTTTCATACCACCTATGGCATGCTCCACTTTAATCCTAACTCCGGAAATCCGCTTGTTCTCTTGTTTTTCAACACTAGTAAGCTCTTTCCTTTTAGGTTTCTTTTT
>USCK01000095.1 GCA_900553205.1 uncultured bacterium
CAGCCAATAGCCTATCAGTTTCAGGATATCTTTTCGACACATAATAATCACCAAAAGTATTTTGGTTATATTTTTTTTCTTGTGTACAAAAGATATCTATAAACATTATTCAGAATCCTTGTCATCTGTTGTGTAATCATCTGCAATCGTACTTAAAAGCAATTCAGTTTCAACCATGTGTTCACCTAGAAGAATTGCTATCTCTTGTACTTTTGCAATATTTTTACTAATTACCTCTTTTGCTCTTTCAGCGATTTTTTCTCTATTTAATTCTGATTGAGTTACATCAGTAATTATTGCACCAACGATTTCTTTTTCTTCAATTATAAAAATATTTATATCGTATAATTTGTTTCCAACAACATAATGCTCTTTGTGAATATCTTTCCCTGTTTTTAGAGCAGTCGTTAATAAATCAGAGAAAGGTATTATTCTATCAATATCTGCGCCATTTACACCTTCTGGGCGTTCTGAAAACACATCATACATTTCACCTGTAAACATTTTCATAAACGCATCGTTTGATTCTAATATTTTATTTTTATTATCAATCATAACCATAGCTGAAGGCATACATCTAAGCATTGCAGCAGCTTTTCTTAAAGCTATTTTTCGCATATACGAAACACACATCGAAGGTTCAGCTTCACCGGCTAAAATTGCACAAGCCAATTCTCTACAAGTTTGGAAACCACAACCACCACAATTCAATTCATCTTCTTCATTGTGTTTTCCGATACGTTCCATCGTTTTCATTATTTCTTCATGTTTAAATTCTCGCTTTTTGATATCAATAGCTGAGTAATCCATTTCTACAACTGTTTTTGGAGTTGCAGGAATGCTCTCTCTCTTTTTAAAATTATTCAACACATCAGAAGTTTTGAGAATTGTAGATTTGCACATACTAATTCCAGGCCCATTTATACAACCACCATCACAACCTAAAGCCTCAAGAAAAATCTTTTCCTCTAATCTTTCAGGGTGAAGTCCGTTTAAAGCTTTGTCTAAACTATGCAAAGTACAAATATCTAATAACTGAACATCTTTTTCTATCCCTGCGAATTTTAAGGTTTCATTCATTCCACCTAACACAGGATATAAAGCACCTTCATTTGCTGAATTCGGAACAAAATCCTCATCAGGCAAAACTTCTATCTTCGCTAAATCAATATATGATTCTTTTATCCAATAATTTAATTCATCAAATGTCAATGCGACATCAATCAAATCAGAATTTTTATCAGACTCATTTTTCTTTGCGATACAAGGCCCTATAAAAACAACGCTTATATCTTCTCCATATTGTTCTTTTAACATTTTTGCGTGAGTTAGAGCAGGAGAAGCTACTGGAGTAATATATTTTGCATATTCAGGCTTATAATACCTTATATAATCAACTATTACGGGACAAGCACTTGAGATAAAAAGACCTTTTTCGCTCTCTTTTATTAGCTTTGCTACCTCTATTGAAACCTCTTGAGCCCCCAATGCCGTTTCGCTAACATCTGAAAACCCGAGAGCCTTCAAAACTGTTATCATTTGTTGTTTTGTATAATCAAAAACACTTATCCAACTAGGAGCAAGTGAAACAACAACCTTTTTATCTGTAGCAAAAATTCCTTTTACTTTATCAACATCATAACGAATTCTTTTTGCATTAGAAGGACAAACCGTTACACAATGACCACAAGCTATACACCTATCAGCAAGAACTGATGCACTTCCGTCTTTTATTTGAATTGATTTCACATAACATTCTCTTACGCACTTGTAACAGTCGTGACATTCGTTCTTTAAAGTATAAACCGGTGAGAGCTTGTTTCCCATGTTATAATTCCTCTAATATTTTTTTGAGTTCCAAATAACTTATGTTACAGTATTCTTTACCATTGATTATAATTATCGGGCCTTTTTCACATTTATTAGTACATCTTAGCCCAATAAGTTCAATCTTTGAATCTTCTTTATGTTCGTTTATGTAGTTTTCAAGTGTTTCTATGTTTTCATCGTTACCTCTTGCATAACAAGAGCTACCCATACAAATTTTAATCTCGTTCATAATATTTTAGCTTTCAATGTGTGTATCGTCAATAGTTAATTGTACAAAATGACCAATTAAGTTTTCATTCCATACATGAATATCATCAGGAACATCTAATATACATTGTGTAAAATTCCATATATATTTTATTCCTGATTGTATCAGAAAATCAGCAACTTTTTGAGCCTGATAATGAGGCACAGTTAAAATTGCAATCTCAACCCCTAATCTTTGAGTCAAATCAGGAAGTTTACTGATATGAAAAATTTGTTTATCATCAATACTGATGCCAGTTTTTAAATCATTACTATCAAACAAAGCAAGAATATTAAACCCGTAATAGTCAAAATTATCATTTTTAGCCAATGCAAGCCCTAAGTTACCAGCACCAACAATAAAAACATCTTTTGTCTTGCTAAATGTTAGTTTTTTCTCGATAACTTCTTTTAATTCCTTTACAGAATAACCAACCTTACATCTACCTTTATATTCAAGTAGTTTTATATCTTTACGAATTTGAGAATCATCAATATTCAAAAGTTTAGAAAGTTTCATACTAGAAACATATTCAATTCCCTGTTCTATAAAATCTACCAAAACACAATGATATAAAGTTAAACGGCTTATTACTTTGTTTGAAAATCTATCTACCATAATTAAAGTTCTCTTAAAAAAGAGCAAGGAGAATACTCCTTGCTCTTAATATTAATCAAAATTATACAACACCATTGTAAGCGTCTGTATAAAGTTGTTTGATTTGTTCCATTAGAGGATATACAGGGTTAGCACCTGTACATTGATCGTCGAATGCTAATTCAACTAATTCGTCTAGATTGTCGAAGAATTCTTTTTCGTCAATACCAAATTCTTTAATAGATTTTGGTAAGTTCAATCTATCCATCAAGTCATCAACTGCTTTGATTAGCAATTCAACTTTTTCATCATCATTCTTACCACCTAAGCCAAGTTCATCAGCGATTTGTGCGTATTTAGTTTTTGCACAAGGGAACTTGTATTGAGGGAAGATTGCTTGTTTTCTTGGTTTATCAGATGAGTTGAATTTGATAATTTGTCTGAATAACAATGCATTAGCTATACCGTGTGGAACATGATACATTGCACCAAGTTTGTGAGCCATAGAGTGGCATAATCCTAAGAATGAGTTTGCAAATGCCATACCAGCGATTGTTGCTGCATAGTGCATTTTTTCTCTAGCGATAGGATCGTGAGCGCCTTCTTTGTAGCTTCTTTCTAAGTATCTGAAGATTAATTTAGTAGCTTCTAAAGCATTTGAATTTGTAAAGTTTGTAGCCATACAAGATACATAAGCTTCGAAAGCGTGAACTAAAGCGTCAATACCAGAAGATGCTGTCAAACCTTTTGGCATACCATCAACGAAATTAGGGTCAATAATAGCCATATTAGGTGTTAAAGCATAATCTGCAATCGCATATTTTACATGAGTTTCGTCATCTGTAATAATAGCGAAAGGTGTAACTTCAGAACCTGTACCTGATGTTGTAGGGATTGCAACCATAGTTGCTTTTTTACCCAATTCAGGGATACGACAAATTCTTTTTCTGATATCCATAAATCTCATAGAAATATCTTCAAAGTTTGTATCAGGTTGTTCATACATTAACCACATAATTTTAGCTGCGTCCATTGGAGAACCACCACCTAATGAAATGATTACATCAGGTTCAAATGTGTTAATCATAGCCATAGCTTGATTAATTGTAGATAATGTTGGATCCGGTTTAACATCAAAGAAGATTTGATATTCAATACCGATATCATCTAATACATTAACGATACTGTTTACTGCACCAGAATCAAATAAGAATCTGTCTGTTACGATAAATGCACGTTTTTTACCTTGAAGTTCACGTAGAGCTAGGTCAGTAGCACCTCTCTTGAAGTAAACTTTAGAAGGAACTTTGAACCATAACATGTTTTCTCTCCTTTCAGCAACGGTTTTGTAGTTCAATAAGTTTTCAACGCCAACGTTTCCTGATACTGCGTTGCCGCCCCAAGAACCACAACCAAGAGTTAATGATGGTTCTAACTTAAAGTTGTATAAATCACCAATACCACCTTGTGATGATGGAGTATTAATCAATACTCTACAAGTAGGCATTTTTTCAGCATATTTATCAATTCTTTCTTGAGATCTAGCATCTGTATAAAGAACTGCTGTGTGACCTGCACCACCTTTGCTGATAAGTTCATAAGCCATTTCAGAAGCTTCTTCGTAGTTGTTAGCTTTGTACATAGTTAAGATTGGAGATAATTTTTCTCTAGAGAATGGATCTTCCCAATCTACTTTTGGTCTTTCTGCTAATAAGATTTTTGCATCTTCAGGAGTTTTGAATCCTGAAAGTTCAGCAATTTTATGAGCGCTTTGACCAACGATATCAGGGTGAGCTGTACCTCTTTTTGGATCGATGAAAGGTAATGCTATCATTTTCTTTTCATCTTCTGCACTTACAAGGTAAGCACCTCTATATAAGAATTCTTTTTTAACTTCTTCATAAACATCTTTAACAACAACAACTGATTGTTCAGATGCACAAATCATACCATTATCAAATGTTTTTGACATAAGAATTGAAGAAACAGCCATTTTGATATCAGCAGTTTCATCAATAACAGCAGATGTGTTACCAGGACCAACACCTAACGCAGGGTTACCTGATGAATAAGCAGCCTTAACCATACCAGGACCACCTGTTGCTAGGATACAATCAATTGAATCGTGGTGCATTAACATACTTGAAAGTTCGATTGATGGAGTATCAACCCAACCGATAATATCTTCTGGAGCACCAGCCTTAACAGCAGCTTCCAAAACTAATTTTGCAGCAGCTATTGTGCTGTTCTTAGCTCTAGGGTGTGGTGAGAAGATAATTGCATTTCTTGTTTTCAAAGCGATTAATGATTTAAAAATAGCTGTAGATGTAGGGTTTGTTGTTGGAACAATACCTGCAATTACACCTAAAGGTTCAGCAACAATTTTTATACCGTTAGCTTTATCTTCTTTGATAATGCCACAAGTTTTAGCATTTTTGTGTTTATTATAAATATATTCAGATGCAAAGTGGTTTTTGATGATTTTATCTTCTAAAACACCCATGCCTGTTTCTTCGATAGCCATTCTAGCTAGAGGAATACGAGCTTTGTCAGCTGCAGTTGCTGCAGCTTTGAAAATTGCATCTACTTTTTCTTGTGAAAATTTTGAAAAGATACGTTGAGCCTTGTGAACTTTTTGAATTAAGATTTCTAAAGCTTCAGGGCTATCAACCAAAGAACCTGCTGCCAAGTCTTTTTCTAACTTTTCAACTTTTGAACTTTTAGTTTTTGGCATTTTTAATCTCCTTTTTATTACCGTTTGTATAAAAGTATTAAGTTTTTGTTTATTGTGATTTTTACACTTATTAAATATCGTACATCTAAAAATTATTATGTCAAAGGGTATTATTGCAAATATTGAGAAATATTGATAAAACTTTATATTTTCTTTATACCCCAATAGCATGTTAAAAATTAATATATTGTTATAAAAATCACGATATATTTCTATTATCTAATAGCAAAAATATTTTTTACGAGTTTTATATAAATGAAATATGTGTATATTAATCAAATTAAGGAGTAAAATTTATGTCAAAAATAGGAACACAACCTTTCAATTTAATGCGCCAAATCAAAAACTTAAAAGCACAAGGTGGACTAACGGCAAACAGTATGGCTAAGAAAATGAAAGCAGAAGGCTATACTGAAATTTACCAACGCCGTTGGCAAGGTGAAGGAATTGTACTATCAGGCAAAAATGCAGAAGGCAATACAAAAACACAAATCCTTAATATGTTTGGTTTTAGAACTAAAACAAACACAACTAAAGATGTTGCATCAAATGTAAAAGTTAAAGAAATTGATAAATCAAACAGCAACGAATTCGGCAGAGAAATCTTTGGAGAAACTAAAAAACTAACTTTTGTTAATAACAATTTAGTTAAAACCGAAAATACAAAACGTGGTTGGGACGCATAAGCTGACCAATATATTATAAACAATTCAACTATTAATGCTGACAATTACAACGGTCAGGCTTATAGACAGTGTTGCCATTTTTGACATACTGAGCAAGAACTTTTTTGCCGTATTCTTGTTCAATTCCACCATACACATTGATACCACGAAGTTTGAATTGTTCTATCCAGTTTGGCTTATAACCTTCGTCAAACCCTGTAATAGCTTCAACATCTTTTGAATATACACCAAAATATACATTCTTGATGCCTGACCACATGATACCACCTGCGCACATAATACAAGGTTCAGCTGTTACATAAAGACTAAGATTATATTTTGATAAATCATAAGTATTCAGCTTCTTCTGAGCAAGTCTTATTGCATTCATCTCTGCATGATTTGTACAATCACACCCTGGGATTACACTATTTTGCGCTTTTGCAATTAAATTACCTTTTTCATCATATATTGCAGCATAGAAAGGTCCGTAATGTTCACTAAAGTGTTTTGGAGTTTCATTTTGAAGCTCTAATATAATTTTGCAAGCAGTTGTATATTGAGTTTTTGTTATAGGTGCATTAGATGTCACTCCCTTATACTCACCTGCAAAAACACTAAGTGATGCCAACATACATAAACACATTGTACAAATTATTTTTTTCAACATATTAAAGCCCGTTCCTTTTTCTTTCTAAAAGCAATTTAATAATATCTTTTTTGTATTCAAATTCAGATTTCTTTTCTTTGAACATACCTTCTTTACCACCCTTCAGGTAGTTTTGGATTTGTCCTGCAAGTTTTGCTTTATCAATATTCTTTGCAAAATTCTCTATTATATTATCTTCTTCGTTATTTTCCAAAATGTTGCTCTCCATTACAGAGTATATTATATTAATATTATGATAGTTTTTCAAGAAGTAAAACAAAAAAATATTACAGAGCTTGCAAAATTCGCTTCTGAAATTTGGCACGAATATTGGCAAGACAGACTTTCGCCGGAACAAATTGAATATATGGTTGATAAGTTTCAATCTGAAAAAGCTATTACTAATCAACTGGAAAATGAAAAT
>USCK01000096.1 GCA_900553205.1 uncultured bacterium
AATACATTTCCTCAAAATATTTATAAGCACTTCATAGATAACAAAAATATTTTGCTTAATATTGTAACAAACAAATTAAGATAAGAAACTAATCATGGCATATATATTTGCATTCATAATTAAAATATTGCTTTTTCAAACTAAAAGACTTTCATATTTATGTCTTTTTATTACAAGCTTTTTATTCTCATGTTCGCATGCTGACGACATTGATTGGGAAGTAAAAAAGAGTATAAATGATTCTATATATGCTATTAATAATAAACTAGCAAAAGAACGCATGGCTAAAATTGAATCACAATATAACGTGAAAGGTTGTTTCAAACTCGTACATATTTCAGATCCACACTTATCCGATTTTTCTGAAAGTAATCATTACTCTTATCCTATAAATCTAATACAATCTGTAAAATTTGCCAATCAAGCAGATTTAAACATTAATGCAATGGTGGCTACAGGAGATTTTATATCCAATCATAAAGATAAAGACATTGCCATTAAGTATTTACGGTCATTCACGCAATACTTCTATAGCAATAACAATATACCATCCTATATTTGCACAGGCAATCACGACTCAAATATTATTGATTCATCTTTTTCTACATATATCACAGCTTCTGAAATCTATCAAAATTTATCCTCTATATCTTGTTTTGGTTTAAGAAGTCAAAAAGCTAATAAGAATTATTTTTATACAGACATTCCTAATCCCCTAGGAGGCTATATTCGGATCATATCTTTAGATATGCTTGATCAAACGGAGCAAAAATACAACACCGTATATTATGCTTCTTACACGCAGGAACAGATCAATTGGCTAGGAAATATTGCTCTAAAAAAAGGTCTGTCTAATCAACATAATGTCATTATCCTAAATCATTATCCATTTCAACCTCACTCGGATAACTCCACTACATATCTATGTGACGGAGATTTTATCCATAATTGGAACATGATTCCTGATATTGTTGAAGCATTCCGCAATCATACCACAATTAAATCAATCTATAAAAATAAATTATCCACGAATGATAGTATTTCTGTCAATTTCGACTTCACGAACTCTAGCGGGAAATTTATCTGTTATTTAGGAGGACATGCTCATTGTTTTGCTTATTTCAATGTTTTAGGAGTAAGTATCCCTACTTCATTACCTCACCAACAGATGATTTTATGTTCAAATCAAGCGCCTAAAGATGCAGGTATTGTATATAACCGGGTCAAAAGAGAAGAAGACTCAATATCTAGTAATAGTTTCAATATATATTATATAGACAC
Source organism: uncultured bacterium (assembly GCA_900553205.1). GTDB lineage: Bacteria > Cyanobacteriota > Vampirovibrionia > Gastranaerophilales > Gastranaerophilaceae > UMGS1585. Next base: position 1,282 of record USCK01000096.1, read on the forward strand.
TTTAAATGAAAAAATATATATAACTTTTTTTGGGGCGTACCAGCCAGATAATGATCCTTCCTTCCCAGAAGTCATTGTTTTACCTTACAACTAAACTTTAAAAGAACTTATTTCAAAAAATAGCATTATCTTTGTTTCCGCATCAAAACAACATATAATTACACATCGCGTTATATATTCAAAAACGATCTGATATGCTACAACAGTTCATAAACAAGCATTATTTCGAATTATTTGTCTTCACACTCATTCTAGGTCTCCTTCTGTATGGGACTATTGGATTTGATGGAATAGACGAAATATGTGCCTTTTTATTATTTATATTCATGCTCTTTGGTGTATTTCACACAAAAGATTGGAGATTTAATAAGCCTTTTTTGGTGACAATTGGTATCTTTTTATTCTACACAATCTATTCAATACTCATAAACAGTAATGTTAAACAAGCCATCATCAAGGATCTTATCATTGAATTTAAACCTTACTTAGCTTTTTTTGGAACATACCTTTTATATCCTAGTTTTTCTGACAGGCAAAAAAGTCTTTTGAGAATCATTTGCATAGGTTTTTGGTTTCTGTTACTAGGGCTTGGATTCATGACACTATATGACAAGTTTATCATCAATACTGTCATGTTTCATAATTCGTATTTTGCAGCATGTACTATAGCTTTATCTTTAATTGTTCTATTCTGTGGAAGCGATACATTGAGAGACAAACTTGTATTCATAGTAATGTTATCAGCAGGCCTTTTTTCCACTAGATCCAAATTTTATGGTTTCTTTCTAATATCCGTCATTCTTATATTAATAGCGCCCAAGCTTAAAGATTTTAAAATAAATATCAAAACAATTCTATTTGGCATTATAGTGATAGGATTATTGATATTAGTTGGATGGAATAAGTTGGATCTATATTTTGCTGTAGGAGGAACTGAAGAAGACATTCAATCAGGTCTTGTTGCCCGAATGATGTTATACAAAACATCTTTAGAAGTTCTAGTTGATTATTTTCCATTTGGACCAGGATTCGCTAGTTTCGCTTCTTATGCATCAGGCGTCTATTATTCTGATTTATATTATAAATATGGACTTGACGGCGTTTGGGGGATTAACAAAATTGACTATAGTTATATAGCTGACACTTATTATCCTTGTTTAACTCAATTTGGAGTAATTGGAATACTTTTATTTTTTTATTTCTTTTGGTATTTAATACAGAAATCATATTCTTTATACATACAAAATCTACAAGAAAAATACTTAGTAATCACTCTGCTTATCATAGGCTTTTTCCTGATAGAAAGTATTGCAGATGCTACATTCACCAGTCATCGAGGATATTTTTTAATGATGTTATTAGGGGTAGTCATTGCAGAACAAAAGCAAGTAACAGATAAAATTGTACAAAAATGAAAATAGCTTTTTTGTTTTCAACATTAGAAGGTTACGGGCTAGTAAAAATAGCTTTTACACTCATAAAAGAACTTAAAGCCAATTATCCCGTAGAAATACATGCTATTACGCTTTCCAAGGAGCCACAAAATAGTATGATAGATGCTTTCAAACGAGAAAATATTCCTGTACATTCTTTGAATATGTCTCGTTTAAAAGGTATGTTCTGTGCTCAAAAAGCGTTAGCCCAACTTGTAAATAAAGAGCATTTCGATATAATGCACTCTCATGGTTTCAGAGCAAACTTAATACACCACCAAATTAAAAAATTAATACCACAGACAAAGGAGGTAATGACAATTCATTTAGATCCTAAAGATGATGCAAAACATCCTTTAGGACCTTTATTTTCTTTGTGGAGAACTAATAAACATACAAACATTATTAGAGAAGCAGATAATACTGTTGCTTGTTCTAAAAGTATTTCTAAATCTTTAGAAAAATACAATATACATATATCCGCTATCCAAAATGGGATTGAAATACCTTCTCTACAATGTGACAAAAAGGCATTAGAAAAATTAAAAGAAGAGCTTGGTATAAGAGAAAAAGTTATATCTATAGTTATGTCTGGATTACATCCTAGGAAAAATATTAAAACAATTATACAAGTTTATAATAAACTAGGCAATAATTACCCCTTATTAATTATTGGAGAAGGATCCGCTAAAAAAGAATTAAAAGAATCAGCGAACTCCAATATTCTTTTTTTAGGGTTTAAGAAGGATATCATTCCATATCTTCAAATTGCAGATTTATACATTTCAGCTTCATATTCAGAAGGCTTACCGTTATCTGTTATGGAAGCAATGAGTAATCAGGTTATACCTATACTATCATCAATAGACCCTCATAAAGAAATTGTGCAAAACAGTTGTTTTGAAAATTATTTATTTGACTGTAATGATACAGATACTTTATATAAAATCTGTCTTTCACTATTAAATCAAAAAAACGAAGTGAACGACTTAAAAGAGGTTGCTAGAAAGATTATTATCGATCAGTTTTCAGCACAAAGAATGGCAAAAGATTATTATCAATTTTATTTATCATGCAAATAATGAATCCTATTATTTCAATTATCACTGTAACAATGAATCATCTTCCTCTTCTAGAGAAGATGTTACATTCTTTATATATTGACAATCCACCTAAAGTTAATTTTGAACTAATCCTTGTTGATAATTGTTCAACAGATAATACTGAAGAATTTATAAGAACCCATTATCCACAAATCCGCTACTACAAAAATGATAAAATAGCAGGATTTGCAGCCAATAACAATAAAGCAGCTTCCTATGCAAAAGGAGAATATATATTAATACTAAATCCGGATATTATCCTTTTAAAGGATAGCATAGATACGCTTTATCAATATCTGCAAGACCACCAAGAAGTTGGTATTGTTGCCCCTCAGTTATTAAATACAGATTTATCCATACAACATTCGGTAAGAACATTTATTTCTCCCCCAATTTTAATGGCTAGAATTTTCACCAAAGGGAACGATAATAGTACCAATCATTATGTAAAGCAATATTTAATGACAGAACTCTCACCAACAAGTCCAAGTGATGTAGATTGGTGTATGGGAGCAGCACTTCTTTTAAAGAATTCATTTTATCAGCAATTAAACGGATTTGATGAAGGCTTTTTCTTATATGTTGAAGATATGGACATATGCCACCGATGTTGGAAACTAGGGAAGAAAGTTATTTATTTACCTTCAAGCAAAATGATTCATGCGCATCAAAGATCATCGCAAAAAATAAATAGAAAAACATTGTTACATTTAAAAAGCATGTTATATTTTTTCAGAAAAAACAGATTTAAAATTAATAGATAAAAAGAGGCATGCCCGGGTAAATCGGACATGCCTTTCTATTATAAATCCTGATATAGTTGATTTAGTATGCATTCATTTACTTCCCATACACGATGTTCAAAAATAAATTTTCTAGTCTTTTCAAACTCATCATGCCTATTAGACATAAATTGGGCAATTTTATGATCTAACGATTCAATTTCATCGGGTGAAGCAACAGGAGCTTTTAAAGTATAACCACAACCACTATCTTCAATTAATTGAGGAACGTCTCCTGCATACTGAGTCGCAACAACCATCATTCCTGCAGCCATGTATTCTGAAGTTTTAGTTGGAGATGAATTTATATTAACCAGACTATTTGCCCTCAAAACAAATCCAACATCAGCCATCAATAAATGAGCTGGAACCTCATCATGCTTCAAACTTTTTACCATATAAGAGTTTTCCAAAAAACTTAATTTATCTTTATATGGTTCTATACTATCATTTGTAAAAATACACAGAAAATAAGCTGGGTTACGTTTCCTAAGCTCTATTACCAAATTAATAGTTTCTGATATGCACTGCCAAACATGCAATCCTCCAGAATAACATAAAAGTATACGATCGTCTAAACCATATTCAATTCTCATTGCTTTGCGCTTTTCCATCGTAAAATTAAGATATGGCTCTGCTACAAAATTGCAAGGCAAAACATAATTAGGAGCATCTGTATTCCCATATACAGATAGATTTTTTCTTAAATTAGCAGAAACAGTTATTGTTTTTGTGGATCGCTTTATGGCATATATGTTTTCACATTTCGCATTCTCAATTTGATAACTCAAATAACCATCCATTTCCAATTCTGGAACAATATCTGAATGGAAATCGGTTATCAAAGGAAGTTTAGGCAAAAATCTTACACAATTAGCAGCCGAAGCTAATTCCCCCTGTACCAAGTCTATTGAATAATGCTTACAAATTAACCAAGTCAAAATAGCTCTATATAATGCCGCTATATTATGCAAACGAAAACGATTTGGTAACGTATAAAAGAATAAAGGTTTTATTCCTTCAGGTAACTCTTCTATTTCCTTTTTTTTCAAAGAAAAACCTTTCGTATAAAAACCAAGCAAGAATACTTGAAAGCCTATACGTTGCAGAGACTTTGCCATATTCAAAGTTCGTACTTTATCGCCAGCATTAGTTCCTAAAGGATAACCTCGGTGAATTATCAATACTTTCTTTTTCATACGACTATTTCTTACGCATTATATCTACTATTCTTCCACAGCTAAATCCATCTCCGTATGGGTTGGTTGCTTTTGACATATTAGCATAAGCCACATCATCAGTTAATAATAATGAAACTTCCTTTATGATCTTATCATAATCCGTTCCTACTAATTTCACAGTACCAGCATCCAAAGCTTCAGGCCTTTCTGTTGTATCACGCATTACCAAAACAGGTTTTCCTAAACCAGGAGCTTCTTCTTGAATTCCGCCACTATCTGTTAAAACTATAAAAGAATGATCCATCATATATACAAATGGTAAATAGTCAAGCGGCTCGATAAAATACAAATTTGGATAATTATTTCTATAATCTGATCCAAATACTTCATGTATCGGTTTTCTAACATTAGGATTCAAGTGCATAGGATAAACGAAATCTACGTCAGAAAACGTCTTTGCTAAGTCCCGTATAGCAAAGCAGATATGCATGAAACCTTCCCCAAAATTTTCTCTTCTATGGCCAGTAATTAGAACCATCCGTCTTCCTCCTTTCCATGTATTAACTAAGGAAAGAGGAATATTCATATTTGATAAATCTTTCAATATATCATGTTCTATCTTATTGTTTGATTTAATTTTCTTTAAAACTAAATGTAAAGCATCAATAACTGTATTCCCTACCACATAAATAGAAGATTCTTTTACATTCTCAAGCAATAAATTTTTCTTACTTAATAAAGTAGGAGCAAAATTATAAGTTGCAATCCTTCCTGTAATCTGCCTATTTACTTCTTCCGGCCACGGACTATATATATTATGAGTACGTAAACCCGCTTCAATATGGGCTACTGGAATTTGTTGATAAAATGAAGCCAACGCAGCAGCCATCGAAGTTGTGGTATCCCCATGCACTAATACAACATCTGGTTTAACGTTAGACAATACATCTCTCATCCCTAATAAAACTCGAGAGGTTACATCATATAAATCTTGTCCTTTTGACATAATATTCAAGTCATAATCTGGTTTGATTCCAAATACAGATAATACCTGATCCAACATTTCTCGATGCTGACCTGTTACACATACAATCGTCTCAAAAGAATCTGTGGCAGCTTGAAATGCTATTGCCAATGGACACATTTTTATTGCCTCTGGGCGTGTCCCAAATACTAATAATATTTTTTGCTTCATTTCAAATACTCATTTATCAAATTCTATCTTATCTAAATGTACTTCTATTTTCGATAAATCAGGCAATTGCATATAATTACCATATAATCTCGTCAAATAGGCATCTGGATTATAAGGAGCAGGAAAAATCTTCCCCTCAAAGCAAACTGTGGATAA